>MGYU01000028.1 GCA_001801885.1 Gammaproteobacteria bacterium RIFCSPLOWO2_12_47_11 | reverse complement strand
CTGTGCACCATGCTCAAACCGAGTCCGCTGCCTTTCCCGGCCCCCTTGGTTGTGAAAAACGGTTCACAGGCACGATCGACCACCTTCCGGTCCATCCCCATGCCGGTATCACTTACTGTAATTATTACGTAGTTCCCGGGTGTGAGCTCTTTGCTGCCGGCACTGGTATCGGGACCAATAATTTTTCGTGAAGTCTTGATAGTGAGATTACCGCCATCAGGCATTGCATCCTGCGCATTGACTGCCAGATTGAGAAGGGCGCTTTCCAGTTGGTTCTGGTCCGCCATGATTGCCTGAATATCACTATTCAAGTCGATATTTACGTTGATAGACTGACCCAGCATACGATCAAGAAAGCGTACGTTTTCCTTGATCATTGCATTGATATCAATTTCCTGGGTCAGTAGTTTTTCTTTACGTGATAAAACCAGCAATCGTTGTATCAATTCCCCGCTGTCCAGGGAGGCGGATATCGCATCGGCAAGAATCTCTTTAACTTCTTTATTGCCCTGGCGGCCAATGCCTTCCAGGAGTAACTGCAGGTTTCCCGTAATGATAGTCAGGAGATTGTTGAAATCATGCACAATACCGCTTGTTAACTGTCCTGCGGCCTCGACTTTCAGGGCATGGACAAGCTGGTTTTCAGTCTCCAGGCGTTCAGTGATATCTTCCTTGACCGCAAGATAGTGCGTTATCTCACCATCCATGTTTCTAATCGGTGAAATGGTTGCGGATTCCCAAAAGAGTTCACCGTTCTTTTTAACATTATGCAGCATGCCCCGCCATTGCTCACCGGCAGTAATGGTGTCCCATAATCTTTTATATTCTTCCGGCGGGGTTTCTCCCGATTTCAGTATCCGTGGGCTCTGTCCGATAATTTCATCATATTCATAACCGGTTACCTGGGTGAATTTTGGATTGACGTATTCGATGTTGCCTTGTGCATCGGTAATAATTATAGAAACCGGGCTTTGTTTGATCGCACCTGATAATTTGTTTAGCTGTTCAGCCGCATGTATGCGCTCGCTTATGTCTCGTATTATGCCGATAAATGTGAACTTGCCGGCATACTGTGATTCGCTTACTGTTAATTCTATGGGAAATATTGTTCCGTCTTTACGCTGTGCCTTTAGTTCAGTTTTCTTTCCGATTATCTTTGCTTCCTTCGTCATTAAATATTGTGAAATATAATCATTATGTCTTTCACGATGTGGTGCAGGCATCAACATCGACACATTTTTCCCCATAACTTCTTCAGTGGAATAACCAAATATTTTTTCGGCCCCCTTATTGAAGGATTCGATAATACCGAGGGCATTGATACTGATAATTCCATCAGAAGCGCTGTTAATGGCCGCGTTAAATTTTGCTTCTTTTTGTTGTATGTATGCACCAATGGTTGCCGTTGCCCAGATGGCAAACAGTGTCAGGCCACGATTGGTTAGTTCAACCCAGGGAATTCCGCCATCGGGTGATGCGTAGTAGCCGATGATGGTCAGGATCGTTGCAAGTATCGCCATGAGATATATGTAAAACCACCAGGGCGCAAAATAACCAAGGAGAACAAGCGCAATGTAGGGGGCGCCCGCTGCTACTCCTAACGGCATGGAAAGATCAAATGCAAGGATGGCAAGGGCCAGTATAAGGCTGATAGCAATCAGCATGGGTGGGGATATTTTGCCCCATTGCCTGTCTGCTTTCATTCCCATGGTATCCCGCTGGTGGATAATTTAATCTGTAGATAATAATCGGTGATTTTACCTGCTCTGCTCATATGATTAATTAAAGAGTAAGGCGACGATTTTTTTGAGGTTACAACCTGCGGGCATTTTCCTCTTGCCGGGCCAGATCCATTGGCAGGCTTATGCCAGAACAGGCAGTAATATGTTAAATACCTTGTTTTCATCGGTAACACTGTCAAAGTAGTGATGATTTTAAGGATGTTCTGATCAAGTTCCCGGTTGCTACAAGCTGTCATTCTGGCGCAGGCCAGAATCCAGTCAAAACAATTATTTACTGTATGCTGGTGAAAACCAGCATGACGGCAAAGACACTTAATCAGAGGTTCCTTAAGTAATACCTTGATTTTAAAGCTCAAAAGGGATAACAATTATTCATTTATAAATATAATAGTTTACGCCCAGTCGATTAGTAAATTAGAGAATTATGAATAAATTGGTAAGTATTTTAGTGGTTGATGATGATCAGAGGTTATGCGACCTTCTGCGACGCTATCTGGGCGGGGAAGGCTACCAGGTAATCACGGCGCTTAACGGGGAGCAAATGCGCCGCCATATTGAACAGGAGATACCAGACCTCATTCTCCTGGATCTGATGTTGCCGGGCGAGAATGGTCTTATGCTGGCGAAAGAATTACGCATGCACCAGGGCCAGGGACTCGGGATCATCATTCTTACCGGTAAAAGCGAAACGGTGGATAAGATTGTGGGACTGGAAATCGGCGCCGATGATTACATTGCCAAGCCTTTCGATAATAGAGAGTTGCTTGCCAGGATTCACAGCGTTCTCAGGCGCCTTAAACTTGATCATGACAACTCTCAATCGTTATCAGACAAAAAACAGATCGCGCGTTTTGCCGGATGGAGTCTTGACCTGGTTGCGCATGAGCTCATCTCTCCTGCCGGGGAAATGGTTCATCTTACCAGTTACGAATTTAAATTCTTGTCCGCACTTGTGCAAAACAACAATCGATTGATGAGCCGGGACAGGATTTTTGATTTGTTAACGGGGCGCGAAAGGCGTCCTGATGATCGCAGTCTGGATGTGCTGGTTGCGAAGCTGCGCAAAAAGCTGGAACCTGATCCGGCCAATCCCGTAATCATCAAGACCATCCGTGGCGAAGGTTACAAGTTGACGGCGCCTGTCGACTTTGAATGAATTCCAGTTACTCGAAAACGGGTTGAATATTCATGTTATGAACCAGGTATATGCCGGAGTGCAAAGTCCGTTGGACAAAGTATTTTATTCTCCCGCCACTGTCATGTTTTCTATTAACACCGATCCTGTAAGAATATTGCCGCGTCTGTCGACATCATTGCCGGTGGCAACGATGTGTTGATACATATCTTTCAGATTTCCGGCGACGGTGATTTCTTCCACAGGAAATTGAATCTCGCTATTCTCGATCCAGAAGCCTGAGGCGCCGCGAGAGTAATCTCCGGTGACCTGGTTGACGCCGAAGCCAATCATGTCGGTAATCAACAATCCTGTATTCATTTGTTTGATCAAATCATTGAGCGTTTCTTTACCCGGTTCAATGATCAGGTTATGCACACCGCCTGCATTGCCCGTGGTCTGCAAACCGAGTTTGCGCGCGGAGTAACCGCTCAATACATAACCCTGCAGAATTCCGCCCTTGACGATATCCCGTGCCCGTGTGGCCACACCGTCATTATCAAACGCCGCACTGCCCAGGGCTTTTTTCAGATGGGGTTGTTCGTGTATGTGAATTTGTTTTGAAAAAACCGGTTCCCCGATTTTGTCCAGCAGGAAGCTGGCACGGCGGTAAAGACTGCCGCCGGAGATGGCAGTGATGAATGCCGAGAACAGTCCTGCAGCCACCGGTGCTTCGAAAATAACCGGCACATTGCGTGTGGTCAGTTTTTTTGCGCCAAGTTTATTGATGGTGCGGCGCGCGGCCTCTTCGCCTATCGCATTGATGGTTTGCAGATCGTTATAGTCCCGCGTTTTACTGTACCAGCCATCGCGTTGCATGCTGCCTGCTTGTTCCGCGATCACGGTGCAGTCGATGGTATGGCTGGACCATAACCAGCCGCCCGCGAAGCCATTGGTATTACCATAGGCATGTGTGCCGGCATAGGTACTGACCACGGCACTGTCCGAATTGTTGATCCGCTGATCGTAATTCCGCGCAATGTCCTCGCATTTGATGGCAAGTTCGATGGCCTGCTCCGGTGTAATCGGCCAGGGATGATGCAGGTCCAGATCGGGAATGGTTTTGGCCATGAGGCCTGCATCCACCAGTCCCGCGGCGGCATCTTCACTGGCATAATGCGCGATAGCACACGCCGCCTTGATAGTCTCATGCAGGGATTTGTCACTGAAGTCCGACGTACTGGCGCTGCCTTTGCGCTGGCCCATGTAAACGGTGATGCTGAGGCCTTTGTCCCGTTCGTGTTCGACCTTTTCGATCTCGCCCCAGCGTACGGTCACGGAAAATCCGGTGCCGGTGCCGATATCGGCCTCGGCTGCTGTTGCGCCTTGTTTGCGTGCCTCGTCCAGTACCCGCCTCACCAGTTCGGCTGGTTCGTTATTTTTATTTTGTTCTGGCAGATTCTGCATGGAGTGATGGATATTTCCTTGAAATTATCGCTTTTTATATGCTTATCATAACATCAGCATTTATATTAAGTATGTAAACACCAGTGAATTGGATTTGATAGAATTCCGGCATGGATGTCTCCTCCGTTCTTGATCCTCTGAATACTGCACAGCGCGATGCCGTGGCCGCACCCACGGGCAATATCCTGGTACTGGCCGGGGCCGGCAGTGGCAAGACACGCGTGCTGGTGCACCGGATTGCCTGGTATATCCAGACCGGAGAGGCCACACCTTACGGCATCATGGCTGTGACGTTTACCAACAAGGCGGCCGCCGAGATGCGCGGACGTATCGAGCATCTGCTGCAACAACCGGCGGGCGGTATGTGGGTGGGCACATTTCATGGTCTGGCGCATCGCTTGTTACGCGCCCACTGGCAGGAGGCCGGACTGCCACAGGGTTTCCAGATCCTCGACAGCGACGATCAATACCGCACTATCCGTCGTGTGATCCGCACCATGGAACTGGACGAATCGCAATTCCCGCCGCGTGAGGCGCAATGGTTTATCAATGCGCGCAAGGATGACGGTCTGCGTCCGCAGCATATCGAGGATCAGGGTGATCACACATTGCACCGGATGATCCGCATCTATCAGCATTATCAGGAAACCTGCGAGCGATCCGGTCTGGTGGATTTTGCCGAACTGCTCCTACGTGTACATGAACTGTTCCGGGATCAGCCATCCGTCCTTGCGCATTATCGTCAACGTTTCAGGTATGTGCTGGTCGATGAATTCCAGGACACCAATACCCTGCAATATGCATGGTTACGGTTACTGGTGGGCGATACCGGCTCGATATTTGCTGTCGGGGATGATGACCAGTGTCTGGCAGTTGGCACAAAGATTACGATGGGTGATGGTTCTAAGAAACGCATAGAGGCTATACAACCAGGCGAACTTGTCTTGTCCAGTTATGGTGCCGGGGATTTTCGTCCGGCCAAAGTCACTGACCATTTTGCTCATCAACGCAAGGGGCAAATGGTGAGTCTGGAGATGCGATCAGGCAAAGTCATCAAGAGCACGCCGGAGCATACCCACTTTGCCGGTTATATTCTGGATGAAACACCACAGACATACTTTTTATATCTCATGTATAAAGAAGAGATTGGTTATCGGCTGGGGACTTCACAGGTTTATACCAAAGGTCAAGTCAAACCTGTTGTGGGATTCAAGCAAAGGGCATTGCAGGAGCATGCTGATGCACTATGGATCATTCGTGCGCATCCAAATGAAAATGAAGCCAGGGCGGATGAAATGATCACTTCTCTGCAATATGGTTTGCCTACACTGCCTTTTGTCCCGCGTAAGGGCAAAGCCAGAAATGGACTGGTACATGACAGGAAATACATCAAGCGGGTCTATCAATCACTGGATACAACGAATTCAGCCCTGCGTCTCATTGAAGATGTTGGACTGGATCCGGAACGGCCACACCATCTTCCACAAGGCCGTAATTCCTGCCGGCGTAATATTGTGATCACGCTGTGTGGTGATCGCCGTGGGTCAAACCCGATGCATCGCATTTCCATGGTTGGCGTGGATGCAAAAGACAAAAGTGCTTTGCAAGCTCTTGGTTTGAGCGTGCGTCCTGCAAAGGCGGGTTCAAAGAGTTGGCGTTTCGAAACTGTACGCAGTGATTTTGGCGAATTGATGGACATCGCACGGCGTATCAAACACAAACTTGAAGGGCGCTATATACTTCAGGGTCATGTATTGAACCGTTCCTTGCCATTTATCACAGCGGCAAGTATCCGTCCTGGCATGGTCATGGCAACAGAAGGTGGTGTGTTTGATGCGGTAGAGAAGATTGAATTCAGGGAAATGGAGATTGAAGTTCACGATCTGAATATTGATCGCACACATAATTTTGTGGCAAACGGCGTAATCACACACAACTCTATTTACAGCTGGAGAGGCGCGCGCGTGGAAAACATGCAAAGCATCAGCAAGGATTTTGCCAATACCAAAATCATCCGTCTGGAACAGAATTACCGGTCCACAGCGACGATATTGAATGCCGCCAATGCACTGATCGCCAATAACAACGCACGGCTCGGCAAGCAATTGTGGACCGAGGATGATGCGGGCGAAAAGATCAATCTCTATACCGCCTTCAATGAACAGGACGAGGCGCGGTTTGTCATTGACCGGATCATGTCATGGTACGATACCCACGGCATATATAATGACAGTGCTGTGCTGTATCGCACCAGTGCCCAGTCGCGCGTGATTGAAGAGGCATTGATGCGGTCGAACATTCCCTATCGGGTCTATGGCGGCATGCGTTTCTACGAGCGCGCCGAGATCAAGGATGCTTTGGCCTATCTGCGTCTCGCTACTTTCCATGATGACGATGCATCATTCGAACGGATCATCGGCACGCCGCCGCGAGGAATCGGTGAACGCACCATTGAAGAACTGCGATCAGAGGCGAAACGTGCTCAATGTTCGCTCTGGGAGGCATCAGTACATTTGGTCCAGCATAAATTGCTCAGTGCGCGCGCATTGGGCGCGCTGGAGGGTTTCCTGCAACTGATCCATGAAATGGACGAGACCAACAAGGGCCTGCCGCTGGATGAGAACCTTGATAATGTGATCAAGCGCAGCGGCCTCATCGAACATTTCAGGAAAGAAAAAGGTGAACGCGGTCTGGCGCGGATCGAAAACCTGGAAGAACTGGTGACCGCGGCCGGTGAGTTTGAAATGACCGATGATGAGGGAGAAACCATGGAACCGTTGCAGGCATTTCTCGCTCATGCCGCGCTGGAGGCGGGTGAGACGCAGGCCAGCCCATGGACTGATTGTGTGCATCTGATGACTTTACATTCCGCCAAGGGCCTGGAGTTTCCCAATGTATTTCTGGTCGGGATGGAAGAAGGTCTGTTCCCGCACCAGCGCAGCAGTGAAGACCTTTCTCAGCTCGAAGAGGAGCGCCGGTTGTGTTATGTCGGGATCACCCGTGCGCAGAAATCGCTGACACTGACACATGCACAACACCGGCGTCTGCATGGATCGGATTATTATCCGCAGGCGTCGCGGTTTATCCGGGAATTGCCAGTCGAGGCCGTCAACGAAGTGCGCCTGGGTAATAACGCCATAACGCCTTCATTATTTACTTCAATCAGGGAACTGCAGGACCAAAGTGGATTTTCACTCGGCCAGCGGGTACTGCATGCGAAATTTGGCGAAGGTGTTATCCTGAATCTGGAAGGTTCAGGCAGCAACACACGCATACAGGTGAACTTCAAACAAGTGGGAAGCAAATGGCTGGTCGCTACCTATGCCAATCTGCAACCGGCATAATGAGTGATTGGCGAATGGTGATTTGTGATTAGAACCTGTCTCAAAATGAGTGATTGGCGAATGGTGATTTGTGATTAGAACCTATCTCAAAATTAATTTCCGGCTTTGTTGGCGGGAAAATTTGCAATCACTCCTTCCCCCCGGCAGGGGGAACGACTCCATGGATGCAGGCGCCCCCCCTCAAGAGGGAGGGTATTTAATTTTGAGATAGGTTCTGGTTACAAATATTGAAAATAAAATGAAACATATGTCATATCATTCTGCGTGTTCAGGTTCGGCCTGGAAAAGATTTTTATCCGCATTATTTATTTTGCCGTTATTGCTGACGCTAGGTTCCTGCGACAGTCCTTCCGGTGGCATAGGCAAGGCAACCAGTAGTGCAGAGATAAATAAAAAATTTCACTGGAAAATGGTAACAACCTGGCCGGCAAATTTCCCCATCTTCCAGGAAGGTGCAGAAAATTTTGCCAATGATGTCCGCATCATGAGCCGGGGACGTCTTGATATTCACGTTTATGCCGGAGGTGAACTGGTTCCGCCTTTACAGGTGTTCGATGCTGTTTCGCAGGGTGCTGTAGAGATGGGGCATGGCTCGCCTTACTATTGGGCGGGCAAGGTGCCGGAGGCACAATTTTTTTCCTCCGTCCCGTTTGGCATGACAGCCCGGGGCATGAATGCTTGGCTGTATTACGGCGGTGGCCTTGATCTGTGGCGGGAGGTGTATGCGCCGTATTCCGTGGTCCCCTTCCCGATGGGCAACACCGGCATGCAGATGGGCGGCTGGTTCAACAAGAAAATCGAGTCCCTGGATGACATCCGGGGTTTGCGTATGCGCATTCCGGGCCTGGGTGGCAAGGTGCTCGAACGCGCAGGCGGTAACCCGGTGCTGATGGCAGGCAGTGAGATCTATACGGCACTGGAGCGCGGTATCATTGATGCCACGGAATGGGTGGGGCCGTTCCACGATCTGCGGCTTGGTCTCAACCGTGCTGCAAAATATTATTACTATCCCGGCTGGCATGAGCCCGGCACCATGTTTGAATTGATCGTCAATCAGAATAAATGGAATGAATTGCCGGACGATCTGAAACAGATTATTGATGTAGCAGCTGCAGCCGTCAGCGAAAAGATTTACGCCCAGATGGAATACTACAACCAGGCCGCGTTGGAGCAGATCCGGGCCAACAAAAATATCGAGTTGCTTGAGTTTCCCAAGGATGTTCTGGATGAACTACAGAGACTGACGAAAATTACACTGGAGGAAGAAGCTGCCGCCAGTCCTGCATTTCAAAAAGTCTATGCGGCCTACACCAGCTTCGATGAACATTACAGTGACTGGAGCAATTTGACGGAAGAGTCTTACCAGCGGGCGCTCAGGGAATAGGAGAAAAAAGAGGCTTTGGCCTCTTTTTTCGTTCAAGTCTGAATTACTGGCTATTGGAGATCATGTAATCGACAGCGGCCTTGACCTCATCGTCGCTGCCAGTACCACCGCCCCTGGGCGGCATCATCATGCCACTGCTGCCGGTAAACCCGTCGATGGCGTTGGCATACAGTGTGTCATTGCCCTGGGCCAGACGTGGCGCCCAGGCCTCCTTGTCACCCAGTTGAGGAATGCCGGGTATGCCTGAGCCATGACAGGCGGCACAAAGCCCGTCATAGATCTTTTTGCCGGCATCACCGTCACCGGCGGCGGCGACTTCAGTCACAGCCGGGGCTGCTTGCTCTTCCGCGCCAGCCACATTGACTTCACCGACCGGGGCAGTGCGTTCAGCAACAGATGCGGATTGATTTTCCAATTCAGCGGAATCATCAACACCAAAAATTCGGGCCATTATGATGAAAATGACCATCATGACCACAAGCGCACCGACAATTAATGAAAAGTTTCTAAAAAATACCTTGTCTTTTTCCTGGCTCATTTTTGCTCCCCTGAAGCTGGGTATTGTTATTATGTATTCGCGCCGTATTGGGTGTACTGAAATACTGGATGCCAGTATACCCATACTTCCATGAGGAGAAAACTTAAACTGGACGAAAAGCATGCCGGGCAGCGGTTTGAACTGATATAATCCTGCGAGGACGTGCCCTTAGCTCAGCTGGGCGAAGCGGAAAAAGAAAAAGATCCGGTGGATCTTTTAGATGCAATACCTCCATGTATTGCACCCTTCGGGCAGCAAAGCTGCAAAAATCTGCTCCCGGCAGATTTTTCCCGCTGACAAATTCGACGGGATTGAATTTGGACGGCGTAAGCCGCCCGCAGGGCGAACGCCATGGATGGAGTGAGTCAATGCCTCGCCAGCGGATGGCGAGGCCGGTGATTGACGTAGTCCAATATGTTGAGCCAGGTATGGCATGAATGAAATTGATTTTGCGCCCTTAGCTCAGCTGGGCGAAGCGGAATAAGAAAAAGGTCCGGTGGACCTTTTTCCCGCTAAGCGCTTCGCCAGAGGACGGCGAGGCAGGTGTTTATCGAAACTCCATTGTTACGCCAGGGATGGCAAGTATGAGATTTATTATGCGCCCTTAGCTCAGCTGGATAGAGCGCAGCCCTCCGGAGGCTGAGGTCAGAGGTTCAAATCCTCTAGGGCGCGCCAAATTAAAAAACCCGCATTACACGGGTTTTTTAATTTGGTGTATTTTAAAGCTTTGATTCGAACTGTTCAGTTCGACAAATTGGCAGGATAGCCAATTTGGACACACTTAGTGTGCCCGCAGGGTGAAGGTTCAGGGATGAACCCGAGTCAGTCCTCTAGGGCATAGCGCCCGGCGCCAATTTCATTCGGATCCATCCCCGTTACCCCATGTATTGTGTAATACTCCATAAGTGCTGTAGCAAAGTACCATTATCATCAGATTATCCATTATTCAGCTCAGCGCTATGATTTATGGCTGGAGGGCGATTTAAGAAAACAGGGAATTTGCGGCTATATCGGCCAACGGGGTATATTGTTCATATTGTATTGTAGTGGGTGAAGAGCGGTAAAACTTAGGAGCGGGAACTACACTGGGGGCGCGTTGTGTCTGATAAAAAAATTAAAATGTTATTGGTGGATGATTCTGCATCCATGCGTGAGATGGTCAGTTTCACACTCAATGGGGCAGGTTATGAAGTGTTCAAGGCGACAGATGGCGTTGAGGCACTTGATTTTGCCCGGGCCAATGATGTGGATCTGGTGATCACTGATATCAATATGCCGAACATGGATGGATTCACTTTAATCAAGGAATTGCGCAAACTGCCATCGTATAAATTTACACCGATATTGACGCTGACTACCGAAGACAGCTCGGAGAAAAAAAATATGGGTAAGGTAGCAGGAGCAA
The DNA here is from genome assembly GCA_001801885.1 of Gammaproteobacteria bacterium RIFCSPLOWO2_12_47_11. GTDB lineage: Bacteria > Pseudomonadota > Gammaproteobacteria > Eutrophobiales > Eutrophobiaceae > 2-02-FULL-47-50. Next base: position 30,715 of record MGYU01000028.1, on the reverse strand, counting down.
CAGGCTGGATTGTGAAGCCCTTCGACCCGGATAGTCTGTTGCAGACGGTAAGGCGCGTTCTGTAGTGGCAGGCATGCCGCTGTAAAATGCACTGGTCTGAAATGGCAGTAACAACATAATAAAAGGTAATACCGGCATGGCAGTCAATCTGGATATGTCACAGTTTCACGAGATATTCTTCGAGGAAAGCCGCGAAGGACTGGAGGCGATGGAATCCGGTTTATTGAATCTCAATGTGGGTGTGCCCGATCCCGAGGTAGTCAATATAGTTTTTCGCGCTGCACATTCTATCAAGGGTGCTGCCGGCACATTTGGTTTTACCAATATCTCCCGGTTTACCCATGTACTTGAGTCTATTCTGGATGAAGTCAGGTCCAGAAAGCGGGGCGTGACCCAGGAACTGGTGGATGTTCTGCTCCAGTCCGTCGATGGTCTCCGCTATATGCTCGATTGTGCCAAGGCAGGTGCGCAGGTTGATGAAAACCGTATTGCAGCGATCCAGGAGAGTCTTGAAAATCTTCCTGTGGAGCAACAACCCAAACCAGCGGGCTGGCAAATTCATTTCATTCCGAGACCTCATCTTCTCCAGACGGGGAATGATCCATACCGATTATTCCGGGAGTTGAAGGCATTGGGAAATCTGTTTATTACTCCTGATTTCAGCCGCTTGCCCGGGATCGATAAAAAAGAATTTGATCCTGAAAATTGTTATCTGGGTTGGGACCTCTTGTTACAGAGTGATGCTGGTATAGAACAAATACGGGAAATTTTTGCCTGGGTCGAGGGGGATTGTGATCTGGATATCAACCTGAGTGGTGAACGGCGGCAGTTGGTGGAACGGCGCCGGCGCCGGGATGACGAATCTGCAGACGCCCTGCTGGAAAGTGGTAGGGGTCAGGAGCAGGCTTCCATACGCGTCAACATAGACAAGATCGATACATTGATCAATCTTATGGGAGAACTGGTCATCTCACAGTCCATCCTGAATCATGCGGTTACGGATCATGATCACGACCACGATCAGGCGGGCAGACTCAAGGAGATTGTTGAACTACTTGAAAAAAATACATGGGAATTACAGGAACAGGCGATGCGTATCCGCATGCAGTCCATTGATTTTACCTTTCAGCGTCTGCCACGTCTGGTCAGGGATTTGTGCCGCTCCCTGGGCAAGCAGGCAGATCTTGAAATTTTCGGTGGTACGACCGAAGTGGACAAAACCGTACTGGAAAAAATAAACGATCCACTGGTGCATTTAATCAGAAACGCAGTGGATCATGGCATTGAAACACCCGGGGAAAGAAAAGCCGGGGGGAAAGCGGAAAGTGGTCTGGTTGAGATCAGCGCCGCTCAGGAGGGCGGTAACATCATTATCAAGATAAAAGACGATGGGGCCGGTCTGGATACGGGGAAAATACTGGCCAAGGCCAGGGAAAAAGGATTGATTACAGGTGCTGAAGAATTATCAATGTCGCAGATCCATAATCTGATATTTTTACCGGGATTCTCTACCGTATCAAAGGTCAGTGATGTATCAGGACGGGGTGTGGGCATGGACGTCGTCAAACGTAATATTAATGATCTCGGCGGAAGCATCGAATTGGTTTCGGAGCAGGGCAAGGGCAGCGCTTTCACGATAAAGCTGCCGCTGACATTGGCCATCATGGATGGCCAACTGATCCGGGTCGGTAAGGAAATTCTGATCGTCCCCGTGCTCGCCATAGTCGAGTCTACCCAGGTAAAAAAACAATTGTTGAGCGCAGTGGCTGGAAAAACGGAAGTCTACCGGTTCCGTGATGAATATATACCACTGATGCGTCTGGACAACGTCTATGGCTTGTCTTCGGATCTCAAAGACATCACGGATGGATTATTAATCATAGTAGAAACCGGACAACAGCGTATGGGATTGCTGGCGGATGAGATACTAAGTCAGCAACAGGTGGTTATTAAGAGTCTTGAGGCCAATTTCCAGCAAGTGTCCGGTCTGGCCGGTGCAACGGTGCTGGGAGATGGCACAGTCGCAATGATTATTGATGTACCCGGACTCATACGGCACTGCAAGGGTATTACTGCTGCTCATACGGCGGGCAATACAGCACTGTTACCCTGAATACATACATTAGTTTAGGATTATGCACCATGAATACAACTACAGCAGCAAAAGACACTTTGCGGGAACAGGACGCAGGCACCAGCCAGTACCTGACTTTTTTTCTTGCGGGGGAAGAATATGGGGTCAATATACTCAAGGTTAAGGAGATTCGTGGCTGGGAACAACCAACACTGCTTCCGAATACAGCAGATTATGTCCTTGGCGTGATTAATCTGCGCGGCATGGTGGTTCCGGTCATGGATCTACGTAAACGGTTTGGTATGGCGGAGATTGAGTTAGGCAAAATGGCCGTGATAATTGTGGTCAAAGTAACCCACTCGGGACGGGGACGTACCATTGGCATGGTCGTTGACGCTGTATCCGAAGTCTACAATATCAATGATGAAATGATCATGCCATCCCCTGATCTTGGCAGTACTATCAGCGATGAGTATGTTAAAGGCCTGGCAACCATCCAGGAAAAGATGATCATCCTGCTGGATATTGATTATCTCATTAACGAAGGAATGCTGAAGGACGCGGGCAATAACCAGGAATAACTTTATTCAGGATAGAGGATTTGTTGTTCATGCAGGATCACAACCGGGCGCGGATCCGTCATTAGTTATTTTGTAAGCACTTTACTGATTGATATTGGTGATACGGGAACAGGCAGATTAAAGACCTGCCCGTATGGAATAATCTCGATTCATTCTATCAAGTACGGTCAGGAAGAATACCAATGGTCCAAGGATAATTATGCTTGGATAATAATAAGGAGGGGTTATACATGAATTTGTTAAATAAAATGAAACTATGGCAGAAACTTGCCTTGATGGTGGCCGTGCTCATGGTGCCTACGGCTTACATTGTCACATTACTTATCGAAGAAAAAAACATCAGCATCAATTTTACCCAAAAGGAAATGGCGGGTATCGAATATCTGAAACCTGTGTACAGCCTTCTATTACATGTAATGGAACACAGGGGAATGGTCTATTTGCAGGAGAGCGGTGACACCGGTATCAACACCCGGCTTGATGAGAAACAGCAGGCGATCAACATTGATCTGGAACGGATTGCTGCAGTCGAAATAATTCACGGTATGAGCCTGAATACCAGTGTGCGCCTGACAGCGGTTAAGAATGGATGGCAAAATCTTAAGGACCAGGTACAGGGACTGTCCCGGGAAGAAAGTTTCGACCAGCATACTGCCCTGATTGATGCTATTGCTGCACTCATTACCCAGGTCAATGATACTTCCAATCTCGTACTTGATCAGGAGCTGGACAGTTCATACCTGATTGATGTAACAGTAACAAAAATGCCCTCGCTGCTTGAAACCATGGCCACCTTGCGGGAAAAAAATGCTGCAGTATATTTATCAGCGCAAACGGACGAAATCCAGACTGATCTTTCTGCACTGGTTGATTCGGTACAGCATCAGGCAATCGCAATACGTCACAGCATGGAAGTGGCCTTCGAATATAATCCTGATATTACGCCACTTCTGGCAGGTTCTGTGAGTGAATTCCAGAGACAAATCAGTAAATTTACTGATATGGTTAGAATGGAAATTGCGAAAACGGGCAGTACTTACAGAAGTGAAAGTAGTGATTTTGCTGGCAGTATTAACGCTCAGGACATGTATCGTGCAGGTAACAACGCTATCACATCGGCAGTCAATACGATTGAACAAACCATACCTGTCCTCAATGAATTGCTCAGGACACGCATAGATAATTTCAACAAAAAGAAATACCTGGCCCTGACTAACGTAGTGATATTTGTATTTATCAGTATTGTAATCGTCTTTTTTATCACCCGCTATATTTCCCAGAATGTAGGTGGCCTTGTTTCAATCATCAAACAATTTTCCAAGGGCAATCTCATCATGGAGCTTTTCGAAAACAATGACAGGGACGAAATCAGCCGTTTGTATAATTCGCTCCACGATTTACAGTTGAAGTTGACGGAAGTGATCAGAAGCATCCGTGTTGGCACCAGTGAAGTGAGCACGGCTTCGGAACAGGTGGCTCAGGGTAATGCCAACCTTTCGCAGCGCACGCAGGAACAGGCCTCCAGCCTGGAAGAGGTTGCCTCCAGCATGGAAGAGATGACGGGCACAGTAAGCCAGAATGCGGACAATGCCCAGCAAGCGAATCAACTGGCCATCGGAGCGAGGGAACAGGCAGATGCCGGGGGTGTGGTAGTATCCCGGGCCATGGCAGCCATGAGTGAGATCAACAAATCCAGTAAAAAGATCGCAGATATTATTGGTGTAATTGACGAGATAGCATTTCAGACAAACTTGCTGGCGTTGAATGCAGCAGTCGAAGCGGCACGTGCCGGAGAGCAAGGGCGTGGATTTGCAGTGGTGGCCTCTGAAGTGCGGAATCTGGCCGGGCGCAGTGCAACTGCAGCGAAGGAGATCAAGGCGTTGATCCAGGACAGTGTGGCCAAGACACAAGACGGGACGAAGCTGGTGGATGAATCCGGGCATGCACTTTCCGAAATTGTGCAGTCGGTGAAGAAAGTGAGTGACATAGTAGCGGAGATTGCTGCGGCGTCACGTGAACAGTCAGAAGGGATCAATCAGGTGAACAAGGCATTGTTGCAGATGGATGATATGACACAGCAGAATGCCGCTCTGGTAGAACAGGCAGCCGCTGCAGCTGAGGCAATTGATGCCCAGTCACAGGAACTTGAACACCAGGTTCAGTTTTTCAATATTTTTCATATGGAGAATGAACCCAAATCGCTGGGCCAGGGGGTGCATTCTATTTCACAAGACAAGACAAGGCTTGAAACCGGAGGTAAAGATAGGCTCACGGTTGCGAAGGCCGGCCAGAAAACAAAAAAAGTTTTGCCAAAACTGCAGACAGAGGATGACGGTGACTGGAAGGAGTTTTGAACATAACTCACCATGTATCCTTAAAGATATGAATATTATTTACAGACGCTCTCGACCATCATTGCGACACCGGCACATGAAACAGCAATGCTGGCAGCATCGCCAGGTTTCGGCAAGACAGTGTTTGAATGCAAACTGAATGGTCAAGGGGGCAGAGGATTATATTGATCTTGAAAAAGATTTTATTCATGCGAGGTATATGTGATGGCAAGGCGCAAAAAAAAATCACCCCCCGCTCTTGGTGATGATCCGTTGAGCTTTCGCGGAGACGATGAGGCGCGTAGCAAACAGCACGAACGCAACAATATTGATACCAGCAAGCAATCAGACACGGCAATATCTGACAAGAACATCCCTGATGCTACAGTCCGTGAAGATGATAGTCAGGGTTCTGTAACAATCATCCTCGATCCTGTGATCACACTCGCTGAAGTAAGTCATCTGAAAGAGTCATTACTTGGCTATATTGGCGCACGTCAAATTCAGGTGGATGTCAGCAAGGTTGAACATATAGACACTGCAGGGTTGCAACTGCTGCTCGCTTTTTCGAAAGTATTTAAAAAACAAGGCGGGAAGATTATCTGGCTGGGATGGTCCGCAGCGTACTCAAATACCGCGGAACTGCTTGGTCTGACCGCAGCACTGGGACTGGAGGAAAGTTAAAGTGCCTGAACAAGTCATAATTTTTGAATATGATTAAGCGAGTCACTTAAAGGGATATTTATGAAACAGGGGTTGTACAGCAGTTATGTATTCACTGATAAAGATTTTGATTATATCAGGGCACTGATCGGGGAATATTCCGGCATCAATCTTAATCAGGGAAAACGCGAACTGGTTTATGCGCGCTTGACTAAACGTATACGGAATCTGGAGCTGACTGATTTTAAACAATACTGTGATTTGCTGCGCTCGGGAAACCAGGAAGAATTGATCGCCTGTGTCAACGCCATAACTACCAATGTCACCTCTTTTTTTCGTGAGGAGCACCATTTCGGTTTTCTGGCAGAGACGGTAGTGCCCTGGCTGGTAAATCAACAAGCAGGCTCAGGCCCCGCGAAGGTGAGGGTCTGGTCGGCAGGCTGTTCTTCAGGCGAGGAGCCGTATTCGATAGAGATGACCTTGCGGGATTCCCCGATACTGGAAAAGCGGGATGTGAAAATCCTGGCCACAGATCTGGATTCGAATGTACTGCAACTGGCACGTCAAGGTATTTACAGGATGGACCAGCTTGACAAGGTATCTGATGCAAAACGAAGGAAGTGGTTCCTGTGGGGTGATGATAAAAATCTGGGCCAGGTAAAAGTCAGGACTGAATTAAAATCCCGTATATACTTTCGCCAGTTGAACCTGATGGGTCCCTGGCCCATGCATGGACCGTTTCAGGTAATATTCTGCCGTAACGTGGTCATTTATTTTGACAAGGTTATCCAGAAACAGTTATTTCAGCGTTTTGCAGATATTCTGGCACCGGAAGGATATTTGTTTATTGGCCATTCGGAGAATTTGTTCGGGGTCAGTGACCGGTTCCGGTCCATCGGACGTACTATTTACAGAAAAATTAATTGATCATGGAAACTGACAGCACAGTACTTTACAGCGCTTTACCACCGGCACTGCCGGGATTCGAAAAAATCACGCGTTATTGGGATACCAAACACAGTATTTATGCCTCGAAGATCATCCAGGGGCAATACTACGTATCCATGAATAATGAGTTGATTACCACCGTTCTCGGTTCGTGTGTTTCTGCCTGTATCCGTGACAATCAACTCGGTTTCGGCGGGATGAATCATTTCATGTTACCTGGCGATAAAGTAACGAAAGATCACTGGCGTGGCAGTCCCGTAAGTATTGCGGCGAGCTATGGCACTGTGGCTATGGAACGTCTTATCAACGTCATACTTGCGCATGGCGGCAGCCGCGGGAATCTGGAAGCCAAATTGTTTGGAGGAGGACGCGTGCTGAACATTACGACGGATATTGGTAAATATAATATAGATTTTGTACGGAAGTATCTGATTAATGAAGATATCAAGGTTGTTGCAGAAGATCTCGGGGGTGATCATCCACGCAAAGTCTTGTATTTTCCTGCTACCGGCCGCGCTCTTGTCAAGAAGCTTTTCAGACTGCATAACGATACTTTCTTCATTCGCGAACGGGAATATATCGATGAATTGCAGAAACAACCGGTCAAATCCGATGTTGAATTGTTTTGACGATCTGACAAATGACGAAATCGGGATGTTACCGTGAAAAAGATTCGTGTTCTGATTATTGATGATTCTGCTCTGGTAAGGCGCTTGCTGACCGAGATTCTAAATTCGGATCCGGAGATTGAAATCGTCGGCACGGCCATGGATGCGCATATTGCCAGACAGAAGATAAAAGACCTGAATCCGGATGTGCTGACACTTGATGTTGAAATGCCCAAGATGGATGGCATCAGTTTTTTGCGGCAACTGATGCGCTTACGGCCCATGCCTGTGATTATGATATCCAGCCTGACTGAAGAAGGGGCGGAGACCACACTGGAGGCACTTGCGGCAGGCGCGGTAGATTTTATCAGCAAACCCAAAATAGATATTGCCAATACTCTGGCGGACTACGCCGAGGATATTGTCAGTAAAATCAAATCTGCAGCCAGGGTGAAGGTGGTTGCACGGGATGGCCCTCCCGCAATGAAGCGCGCAACACCCAACAGGGCAGATAGTGATGAACGGAATTCTGTCGATGAAAAATATTCAGCGACGGTCATCCTGCAGCGTTCGGCACAGATCAGGACATTGAAAACCACGGAAAAGATCGTTGCTATTGGCGCTTCTACAGGTGGCACGGAAGCCATCAAAGAGATATTAACGCAATTTCGTCCGGATAACCCGGCCATATTGATCACTCAGCATATACCACCGGTGTTCAGTTCAGCCTTCGCACGGCGTATGAACCAGTTTGCCGCCATGACTGTCACCGAGGCTGTAGACGGTCAACAGGTCCTTCCAGGGCATGTCTATATTGCGCCGGGCGACAAGCACTTGCTGCTGGTACGAGATGGTGCAAGATACCGGTGTCAATTAAATGATGGACCACCCGTAAACCGGCACAAACCCTCGGTAGATGTACTGTTCCGGTCAGTTGCGCAGAGTGCTGGCAAAAACGCAATTGGAGTGATACTTACCGGTATGGGGGCCGATGGGGCACGGGGTCTGTATGAGATGCATGAGGCCGGCGCGATCACGATTGCCCAGGATGAGAAAAGCAGTGTGGTATGGGGCATGCCGGGCGAGGCAATCAAACTCGGTGCAGCGCAGAAGGTATTGGCACTGGATCAGATCCATGCCGGGATCATTTCGGCGCTTAATGTTCTGCAAAATTGAACAGAAATCACCTGGCAGGCCGCGCAGGTTTGAATAAGAAAATTAGGTTGCCTGACTGTGCCTGGGGGTAAAATAACTTATATTGCAGTTGAAAATTCAGGTATAAATGTTTTCATGGCAGATAATCCTAAACTACAGATGTTTGATGCGCTCAAATTGCTGTCTAAAACAGCCAGTGATTTACTGATCGAAGAACAACAACTTCTGGACAGTGAATTGTTGCGTATGAGCAAGCTGTTACGGGAGGCCATTGCCAATCTGTCAGAATGTTTCAGTGTCATGAGCAATCAGATCAGCGAACAGGCTGCACAGTTACGCTCGCAGAGTGAGACTGGCGGCACCGGTGCAGACCAGAATATTAATGCATTATCATCCCAGCAAATGAGTGCCTTTGAGTCCAGGGCCGTTATGGCACTACAGTTCGAGGATATACTCCAGCAGTTAATCTGTCATTCACGGCAGCGTGTTGAAGAGACTGAAAATTTACTGCAATCTATACACTCCAATATCGAAATGCTGATAGAGGGCGACATGACAGACGTTGATGCGATTATGGAGATACTGAAAACATGTCAGGCCGAAATAGGCAAAACCCGTGAGGCATTGAATCTCAGCCATCCTGCCAAACAGAAATCCATGACCAAGGGCGGTGCCACCTTATTTTGAGTGAGTCTTGCCAGATGTTGCAGAGAATATTAATTGTCGACGACGCTGACGACATGGAGTCTTTAATCCGCTTCTGTGCGCATACCTATTGGCCAGAAGCTGTGCTGGAGATGTACGACCCCCGCTGCGGATTGCCGGAAAAATCATTCAACTGGAGCCGCTACGACCTATTATTACTCGATTATGAACTGGGACTGACAGGTCAGAATGGTCTTGACTGGCTGGACCATCTTGTCAAGGATGAACACCTGCCCCCGGTAATCATGTTGACCGGTTATGCCAGTGACAAGCTGGCTAAAAAAGCGCTGAAATCCGGTGCCGATGGATTTCTGGATAAAAATACCCTGACTCCGGAATCTTTTTCCAATGCTGTCAAATCCATTATTTCGGCAACCAGTGAGGGACAACGGCGCCCATCCGACAAACGTGTCGCGGCGGAGAGAACAGAGTATCTTAGTTCGGCAGACAAACTGAAAATCCTGCAGGGCGTTGAGGGCAAGGCAAAGGACAAACCGCTGGAAGAAAAGTTTGAAAAAACCCGGCTGTTGCCTGCAGTTGATACAGGACCACTGGCCTCCGCTGATACGAAAACCACTGAAAAATCATCACCGGTATTGCAGGTACCCTCTCCGGCGACGTCGCGGCACACGGGTACCACGAGTACCTCACTGTCGCGCAAGGCCGCACAGCCAGCAGATATTCCTATCGTCGTCCCGGGGTATACCATCAGCCGGAAGATTGGCGAGGGTGGCATGGCCTCTATCTACCTTGCGGAGCGCGATGAAGATCAACTCAAGGTCGTATTGAAGGTATTGAGTCTCAATAACAATGATGATTCAAGTCTGCTGCGCCGTTTCATGCGGGAGTACAAATTGATTGCCCAGGTTGAACATCCGAATATTGTCCAGATCTATGAACGGGCGTTCGCCAGCAGTTTTGCCTATATCGCCATGGAGTATTTCAGCCATGGCGATCTGGCTGAACGGCTGAAAAAAGGTCTGGACAGCCGGACTGCCATCAGTTATCTGCACCAGATCACCGAAGGTCTGGGTGCTGCCCATGCCAAGGGTATTGTGCACCGGGACATGAAACCGGCCAATATCCTGTTCCGATCTGAAGACAATCTCGCAGTCACGGATTTTGGTATTGCCAAGGCAGCGGAGACCGACCAGTTGCAGAAACAACTGACCGTGGACGGTGCCCTGATGGGAACACTTTACTATATCAGTCCTGAGCAAATTCTCGGCAGGGAAGCGGATCAGCGCAGTGACCTCTACAGTCTAGGTGTCATCATGTACAAGATGCTGACAGGTAATCACCCGTATGTAGGCTCTACACCTACAGAGGTGTTCGAGGGGCATCTGAATGTTCCTGTCCCGCTGTTGCCGGAAAAATTTTCTTCTTTACAACCACTGCTGGACGGTCTGTTGGCAAAGGATGTGGACGAGCGCTTTCAGAGTACCGAAGATTTATTGATGGGACTTAACTGGAAAGAGTGGAATTGAACGGTAAATTTTCAAAGCAGTCTGCTAATCACTCAGTAGTTCCCCCACTACATTCAGGACATGTGCCGGTTGTACCGGTTTGGTAATCCAGGCGTCTTTCAGGGTGGACATATCAACCTCCAGCTTGCCCTGTTCGGATTCTGTAGTCAGTACACAAACCGGCGTACTGGTATAGCCTGGCAGTTTTTTTAATTCCTTGATGAAAGTGGGCCCATCCATGTTAGGCATGTTAACGTCGGTGATAAACAGGTCGATCTTGCCGGTTTCCTTCTGTCCGAGTTTGGCCAGGGCATCCTTGCCATCTTCGGCGGTGATAGTATTGTAGCCACCCATTTTCAGGGTAGTGCCTATGACAGCTCGTACTGATTTGGAATCATCAATTACCATTATGGTTTTGGACATTTCCACGCCTCTCCCTTATTTTTTTATATTCAATTTACTTCAGCATCGCCCAATATTATCCAGAAAACTGTCATCCTGAAAGTGATGATAATTGCTGTTTCATTTCGTCGTGGATCTGTTGCAAGGTATCCAGCATCTTCATCATACGTACAGAGAGTCCTGGCAAGTCCTTTCTTTCCTTGGCATTGCCTTCCAGTAACAGAAGTTCATCCGTCAGACTTATGATGCCACAATAACACAGGACTGGCCTCAATTTGTGTAATACCCGGGCCAGTTTGTCCCAGTCTTCATTTTCCAGGAAGTTTCCGGCCTCTGTCATTGCACTGCTGACGGACAGCAGGCCCAAATTGATGAGATCGCGCATCATGGATTGATCTCCAGCGCAGTTGCTTTTGAATAATTCAGGATCTATGAAATGGTGATTATGCACAGGTATGGAAATCCATCTTTCAGTTTTCACGATGGCGAGTGAGTGACTCGAACAATTTTTTGTACAGCGCGTCACGCGTAAATGGTTTCATCAGGTAATAATCGATGCCAGCCATTCTGAGTTTTTCCTGTGGTGTGAGTTCAGCTGTCAATGCCACTATAATTGTATCACTTCTGGGTTTGGTAAAATTCTCCCGTATATGCCGCGTTAATTCATAACCATCCATCACCGGCATGTTGATATCTGTCATGATAATATCATAATCATGTTGACTGAACTCGCTCAGGGCTTTTTTGCCATCATCCGCAGTGGTGACGTTAATATTGTCAAATTCCTCCAGAAATTTCAGTGCCACATAGATATTCATGGCATCATCGTCAACGAGCAGGAGTGATATCGGTCCCAGATTGTGCAGCAACTGGCCGGTATCCGCTTCTGCTTCCGCCTGTTCACGTTGCTGGTCAATGGCAAAATTCAGCGTAAAACTGAAAGTTGATCCATTACCAGGCACACTTTCCACATCAATACTCCCCCCCTGTAACTCCACCAGGTTCTTGAATATCGCAAGCCCCAGACCGCTGCCCTTGAAGGAGTCCCGTTTTGTATCCGCCTGTTGGTATGTATTGAATATGTCAGACAGTTTGTCTGTTGGGATTCCAACACCTGTATCGGTCACGGAACATCGCAAGCATACCTCGCCGGAATCAACAACTTCTCCCGTGACCAGGATATGCACATGGCCCTGTTCCGTATACTTGATACTGTTGTTGACCAGGTTCTGCAGTATCTGGCTGAGCCGCGCTTCATCGCCCACCAGTGCGTCAGGTATGGACGGATCAATTTTGTAGCGAAGTTCAATGCCTTTTGAGTTGGCCTGACTGGAGAAAATACTGATTTGTTGATTGAGGACATTGGCCAGGGAGAAGGGGGCGTTGACGAATTCAATCTTGCCGGCCTGAATGCGCTTGATTTCCAGCAGGTCATTGACGATCTTCAATAGCCGCTCGGAAGAGTGTTTCAGGCTCCAAAGATATTCCTGTTGCGACTGATCCAGCCGGGTCTTTGATATCAAGTCTATGAGGCCAACTACAGCATTCATCGGAGTCCGGATCTCGTGGCTGACGCAAGCTATAAATTGTTCTTCAGCCTCTTTACCGGCCTGCGCCTCATCTCTGGCGCGCCGCAGTTCCTCTTCAATTTTAATGCGATCAGTCACGTCACGTGCCACACCCTGGAATCCGGCTGGCCGGCCATTCTCAAACAATATCTGGGTAAACTGCTGTATCCATTTGACTTCACCGTTTCTGGGAAGTATCTGGAAGAGATAACGGCTGTACGGTGTCTTGTCACGCAACTGACTTGCAAACAATTTGTCTATGGCTTCATGATAGTCGGGGTGTACCAGCCGAAGGTAATCCATACCTGTCAGTTCTTCCATGCTGTAACCGGTAATTTCGCTCGATACCTTGTTGACGAAGGTGATCCGGCCCTGCATATCAGTTGTGAAAATAATGTCCAGCGCGTTGTCGACTATGTTCTGATATTTGTTTTGCGCTGCCTGTAACGCCAATTCGGCCTGCTTTCGCTGTGTAATGTCCCGGTAAAACCCCCGGATCTGGTATGGTCTGCCAAACTTGATGACGCAGTTCAATGTGCCTTCCACATTAATCAAACTCCCGTCTTTGCATACCAGCAAGGATTCAATAGTCAGTTCAGGTCTGGAGAGAAGTAATTCATGACATTTCCAGAAGGCATCGAGTTCATCTGGATGCACCACATCTGATATTTTCAGATTCATCACTTCGGACTCGGAATAGCCCAGGATTTTCAGGAATTTCCGGTTCACAAAGGCGAATGTGCCGTCAACGTAGATCACGAATATCAAATCGCTGGCATTTTCGAACAGATCGCGCAGGCGTTGTTCGCTTTCTTCCAGCTGGTTGCGTATGTGCAACTTGGCCATGGCGTCCTCGCGCAGACGCTTGACCAGGATTTCGTTCTGTAACCTCAGCAATATATTGCGAAGAAAGGTCTGGTGCTGGTGACTGGTAATGACGAAAGCCAGACCGATATAGATGATGAGCAATACAGCCAGTATCTGTTGTTCATACGGCCGGGCTGCAATCAACCAGAATGCAGGAGGTCCGTAACAACACAGAATAAAGATGGTGAAAGTATTAGGTACTGCCGCCAGGCCCACCACAGCGGCACTGCCGATGGCAAACAGGACCATAATGCTGAAACCTACCAGTAAAGTTGAATCTGGCGGGGGAAGAAAAATGGCCCCGGCAGCAAGGGTCAGTCCCATCGCAGCTGTCCAGCCATTGAAGATGAAATGGAAACGATCAAGATAATCGGGATCTACACTGTTTAGCAGGAACCTGCGCGCCAGATAAATGCGGACGGCAGAAATGCCAGCGACAACACTGAGCCAGGAAAACAGTACCTGGACAGGGGTATGCCCATAGAAGACAAAAACAGAGATCAGGGCAACCGCAGCAATCGTGAACTGGCTGGCGGGTATGGAGTGGCAGAGAATTTCCAGAAGACTGGCGCGCACCAGCGGATGTTGCTCGGTGTAATCATGCTGTCCGCCTCGATCATCTATCAATCCAGTTGCGTCAGGACCATGGTGGCCCGGATTTTGATAGATGTTATTTTCCGTCATGATGAAATAGCTTAACCGGAATTACATGGTAACGGATGCATCAGGTTTTAATGTCATTGACTGCCGCGATGAACTGCTCCAGATCCTGATACCGATCAGCCGGATTCCTGGTCAGCATTTTATCAATGACCGGCTGCCAACCTTCGACAGTATCAGGCAGGGGAGCAAGGCTGTGCGAAGTATGTTTGTATATCACTTCCATAATTGATTCGCCTGTGAATGGACGATCACCCGTGAGAAGCTCATATAACACAACCCCCAGACTGTAAATATCGCTACGTTTGTCTACCGGTGATCCGTTGATTTGTTCAAGACTCATGTAATAAGGGGTGCCCAGTACGTCCCCTTGTATAGTAAAAGCATCATCGCAGGTAAGATCCTTGGCAATGCCCAAATCGGCAATAACCAGGGTATCATCGTCCTTGAAGAGTATGTTGCTGGGTTTGATGTCCCTGTGGACAATACCCTTCCGGTGCAACGCCAGAAGTCCACTGGCAATCAGCAGGATATAATTTTTTATTTGTTGCGGGTTTAATTTTTCCTGGGCAATACGTCTTGCCAGATCACCTCGCGCCATGAACTCCGTCGCGTACCAGGCATAATTCGGAGTAACGCCGTGATCCAGCACCTTGATAAGATTGGGGTGATCAAGGTCGGCCAGGATATTCAATTCCTGTGCAAATCGTTTCAACAGGACCGCCGATGATTTGGCTTCCTCGATAGTCAATACTTTTAATACTACGCGTTGTTTGTCCTCAAGACGTTCCGCGAGCAGTGTTGTGGATTGCCCCTTTCTTATTTCCGAAATACAGGTATACCCTGGAATCTGCCAGTCCTGACTTTGCCCGGAATTGATTTGTATAGATGTAGCAATCTTTTTCAGATTCTGTGAGATTTTACCAGACGCCAGGGCCTCATCTATCATCTCAAATAATTTTTCCGTAACTACGTCATATTTGATCAGGTAATCATTCGCGCCCATCCTTATGGCCTTGACGGCAATATCTACGCTGTCATGACCGGTCACCATGATCACAAATGGAGAGTTGTCCAGTTGTTTTATGCTGGTTAATACATCAAGGCCGGTCAGATCATCCAGGCCAAGATCATAGTCAAGGAAAACAAGATTATAATTTTCCCACGGGAAATTTGTATCCGGTATGCCGGACTTGAGTGGATCATAGGTCTCAATCACAGCAACCGGCCATTTTTGTTGCAGGCGTTTTTTCAGCAGGGCGCGCAGACTTGCATCATCATCGATTATCAGGAACCTCATGGTTGTTTTTCTGCGCTGTTAGTGGTTGTGGCGGTAGCTTGTGATTTGGCACAAAAGATCCGTTGTATATCCAGAATTGGCACTGGTCCAATGTCAGGGTCCTTGAAGCAGGACAGGGCAATCTTGCTCCAGCCTGGATAACTCAAGGGATAATCGCACATCTTGTCATCGCTTACTACCCTGATGACAGGTGGTGCGTTCAGTTTCAAGCCGCCGTATTGTATTTCTCCGCGTTGATTTTCATAAGCAATGATGCCGACGATATCACTGGTGTTGGAATATGATGTCTCGACTTTCCCCTGTGCAGAATTTATATAATTTTCCAAATCAAATAATGGCAACAGACAACCCTGCCATAAAAAAACATGATGGCACCAGACCGGACTGCGTGGTACCGGTATATAGCGCTGCCAGCCGGCAATGATATGCACCAGCTCAAACTCGCCGATAGCCACATGGATGCTGCCAGTGGGTAATAACCAGGCCTTGCAGGCTATTTCAGACATT
Source organism: Gammaproteobacteria bacterium RIFCSPLOWO2_12_47_11 (assembly GCA_001801885.1). Lineage (GTDB taxonomy): Bacteria > Pseudomonadota > Gammaproteobacteria > Eutrophobiales > Eutrophobiaceae > 2-02-FULL-47-50. The sequence continues at coordinate 14,878 of MGYU01000028.1, read as the reverse complement.
TGTGCTGTGTCTTGCATATGTCAGTCTAAACCTGATTTTTTGATGAGTTGTAACAGGTTTGTGATGTTGCTGACGCAGTAGAGATTGTTATTGCTTACAGCAATGTTCTTAATCGCTGTATCTGTGCTGAGCATGCAGTCCGGTAGTTCGTGCAGTTTTATGTCGTCCAGAGTCACATTACCTGCGTCATCACACAATATCCCGATTCGATCCTGACCGTCGTCCAGAAATACACAAAACTGATGACGGTCGTCTTTGGCAGAAACCAGTTGTAAGTCCTCATCAAAGGCATATACAGAAATCTTTTTGTCATTCATCGTGATGAAATTAAAGTCATCATTGTCTTCATGTGTTAGATCAATATTAAGCATGGGTTCAATGGACAATACTTCCCTGTCCGGCAGTAAAAAACGGGTCTTGCCCAGGGTCAGTTTGACAAAATCACGGACAGTTTTTTCAGGAGGATTATTGGTCTCGGGGTTCATAGTGTTCGGAAATATGGGATCAAGAGGATGTTGACCCTCCACCCACATGGGGCACCAGTCTGTGTATCTCTTCCAGTAACTCGTCCTCGGCGTAAGGTTTGGTCAGATAGATATTTACACCAGAAGCGAGCGCTTCTTCCCGGTGTTTTGCAGCGGCACGGGAGGTAATCATGATAATTGGAATATCCACCGTGCTGCTATTGGCGCGGATATGCCCGGTCAACTCCAAACCATCCATTCTGGGCATTTCCAGATCAGACAAGAGCAGGTCAGGTTTATGCGTCATAATGATATCCATGGCTTCTATCCCATCCCGGGCCTGCCGCACCTCATAACCGGCGTCCTGCATAAATTGGGCAAGGGACCGCCGGGCGCTGAGTGAATCATCTACCACCAGTGCGGTGGGCAATTTCACTGGCGCATAAATTTCACGGGTATAACGTCCGGTACTGGCAGATAGAGATTCCGGATGTCGCAACAGCTCGGCAATATCAAGTACCGGCGCAACTATCCCGTCCCCGAGCAGGGTTACACCAAGAATACCAGGTATATTCGGGACATAATCACCCAGTCCCTTGACGACAAGGTCACCGCTGCTCAATATTTTTTCTACCATTACTGCAATAGTTCCGGTTTCTGTCCCGTAGACGATGACAGTGCGTGAAAGCCTTTCTTCAGCACGCCGCTCGACAAATGTGTTCAACAGTTTTTCTATGGGCAGTGCGGGATAACTTTCCCCATCCATATCCATTTGAAAAGTCCATTTATCATCTGACTTAAGCAGTTTTCCGTCCTCGTGATGCACAATACGGACAATGTCACGGTTTGCAATAACCAGAAGGCGAGGTCCCACACGCACCAGCAGGGCAAACAGTGAAAGTGTATTTTGCGGCAAGCGGATGCGCATAGTGGTGCCCTTACCGGTTTCACTGTCTATAGTCAGGATACCGGTGAGCGCACTGATACTGGCCTGTACTGCATCCATGCCAATACCACGTCCTGATACATGAGTGGTTTCCTGTTTGGTGGAGAAATTGGGACGCAGAATAAATTGCTTGAGTTCAGTATCACTGACAGGTCGATCCTCATCCAACAGGCCCTGAGTGATTGCCTTCTGTTTTATTGCATTGAGGTCCAGACCCCGGCCATCGTCACGGCAGTGCACCAGAATATTGTTCCCGTCACGGGCAAAGGTAAGTGTGATATTTCCGGTTTCCGGCTTGCCCAGCGCCACACGTTCATCCCTGTTCTCAATGCCGTGATCGACTGCATTGCGCAGTATGTGCATGAGCGGGTCAAGTAAGGCATTCAAGGTCTCGCTGTCCAGTAAAGTGCTGCCACCTTCAAGGTGCAGTTCCACCGGTTTCCCGGTGAGTTTGGACGCCTGCCTGACGCATCGCTGCAGGCGTTGTAAATGCGTGTCTACTGGCAGCATTCTGGCACGGATGACATTCTCTTGGGTTTCATTATTGAGCCGGTTCTGGGCCGCCAGCATATCCTGCAATTTGACAAGATTTGAGGTAACCGACTGGCCGATCTCATGGGCATCAACGGTCGCTTCTGACAGCCATTTGCTGTAAGAATGTAATTCCGTGTAATTGTCCATCTCCAGGCTGTCGTAAAAGCCTTTTTTTGTGTGCTGTTGTATCTGTCCCAGATCCTTGATATCAGTCAATTCCTGTACCTTGGTCCCGAGCAGTCGAAGTTGATCGAAACAATTCCGCATTTCTTTCATCTGGAGCAGGGATTCATGGACAAAATTGTTAATCTGTCCGGTCGAGATTTTGGTTTCGCCAATCAACCGCAGGAGGTTATCCACTAAAGCTGCTGGCATACGCAACATGGGGATCATTTCACGCTCACCGGCATTGACTTTTTCCAGTGCAGTCGTGCTGTCCGGTTCCTTGCCGGGCGCGGACGCAGCGGAGACTGGGTCCGCAGCGTTGGCATCCAGGGCGGCAATGCCCTGCTGATCGATGATGTTCGCCATACCCAGAACTTCCTGTAACACTGCTGCTGCGTCTTCAGGTGGGTCGCTGGTTCCGAGCAAGTATTCACTCATTACGGCCAGACAATCTGCAGCATTCATCAGTGTTTGCATGATACGTGGCGTGGGGAGAGTTTCCTGTTTATGGAGTTCAAGCAATATGTCCTCCAGGTGATGTGTGAGTGTAGCGATACCCCGGATGCCTACGGTATTACCCGCACCTTTCAGGGTATGAGCAATACGTTTTGCAACCAGTATGTCATCCAGACTGCCACCCGTATTCAGGCGTTGCAAGGCGGAGGACAACAGCTCTGTCTGCGCCGGCAGTTCCTGCAACATGGCTTCCAGCAGTTCCTGGTCAGCATCTTCAGGTAAGGCGAGTGATACATCTTCCGGCCCCGCAAGTTGTTGCCGTTGTGGTTTTTCCTTCACTACTGTCCCGGACTGAAATGCCCGGAATAACGGCGTAAGGGCATCAGCCTGTTTATCACCGAGAGGGAGTGGCCAGTGATCAGTACGTACGAAGTTGAGTAAAGCGTCCGTGGTTTCTGTATCTACGGGATTTTGCAGATAGGCCAATACCGCATCAGTCCACCCCAGCAGCAGCTCAGGCAGTGAGGCATGACGGTCCTGTTTGGCATCAGTTACGCTGGCCAGGTTATCCCGGACATGGCTGACTATTACCCCCAGCCCCTGAAATTCTATACTGCTGACCGCATCACTGTAGTAACCCAGGGTCCGGGAAATTTCCTGCCATGACTGTGTCAGTATTTCAGGGCACGGTTGGCCGGATTGCAGCAAGGACTGAACCTGCTGGATGGAAGCTCTGATATTCAACAACTCCGCAATCATAATGCTGATCAATTCCCGCAGTTGCGCCGGTAATGCATCATTGATATGAATATCAGGCCGTGGCTGTTCGGTGGCGGGAGGAGGGTGGTTGCTGATTTGCAACGCTTCAAGGTCGAGTTCCGTGCTGGCAGGTCTCAAACCGGACGGATCAATATGAATATCCAGCAGTCCCTTGAGCATGGCCGCATCATCCAGGCTGATGCTGGTCCCCCAGACAGGGTAACAGACCAGATGCATCAGTGCTTCTTTGCAGGTGTCCGCTTCCGGTTGCAGCAGATAATTACGCACAGCTTCGGGCCAGGTGGCCAGCACCGACATATCCTTGGCACTTTCTTCAGCATTAGCGTCATCGTGCCAACCCGCCAGGCAATCACGAAATATCAAACATAAATCCAGTAAACCCGGATACCCGGCCGCCATGGCCTGTTCTCCGGTTTCTTCAAGGCCGGCACAGAACAACCGTAGTTGTTCCGGTCCTGTATGGGCTTGATTCAGGATTGCACCGAGGCGGTCCAGATGCTCTTGCAGTATCTTGCTTGAATCAGACATATCGGCAGTGGTGAGCGTTTAGTGTCTGTTTGGGTGGGTGTGGTATATCAGCCGGGGTTACATAACGCCCCGTACTGGTGGTGTAGACTCTTTTTTCACCGGGGATTCCGGCAGCTTGAATACGCCGACCGCATTCACCAGTTCGGAAGAATATTGCACCAGATTATCGACATACACAGACTGTTCCTGTAATTCCCGGTTGGTTTTCTGTGTGCTGTCCTTGATGGCCTTGGCACGCTCAGTGATAAGAGTGGCGGTCTTGACCTGCTGGTCTGAGTTTACCGCGATTTCACGCACCATGTTGACCAACTGGTGGGTGCGCAACAGGGTTTCCTCCATTTGCACCCCGGCCTGTTCCGCCAGCTTGGTGCCGGACACAACTTCGCTGATCACATTATTCATTATAGTCACGGCTTCCGAGGTCTCCGCCTGGATGTTGTTGACCAGGGATGATATCTGGCCCGTAGCCTCACGTGCGTTCTCTGCCAGCCGCTGAACTTCATCAGCAATAACGACAAATCCGCGTCCGGCCTCACCGGCGGACGCGGCATGAATGCTGGCATTGAGGGCGAGGATATGGGTGCGCTCGGCAATACTGTTGATCAGGCTGACCACACTGCTGATCTCCTGTGAGCGTTCACCCAGGCGTTTGATGCGTTTTTCCGTCTCACGGATGATTTCGCGGATGCTGTTGATACCGCCTACTGTGCGTATCACTGTGTCCTTGGCCTTGGCTGTAGTATCTATTGCCGCATCCGCTGCAACACCACAGGTCTTGGCCAGTTCGGCAATATTCACCATCGCCTCTGATGCTGCTGTCAGCTCGGCATTGGCATGATCTACTTCATCGCGTTCCTCGTTGGCATAGCGGATAACTGTATCGGAGTGGTCTTTAACGGACCGACAGAAATTGGAGATGTCGTGCGAGATTCGTTTGACGCCCTGCAGGATACCGGCTATTTCGTCGGCCAGCAGGTTCAGTGAATCGGCAATGGGTGCAGTGGCATCTTCAGTGATATCCATACGTACGGTCAGGTCCCTCTGGCTCAGTTTATCTACACCTTGCAACAGTTCAACTACTGCATTACTGAGCTCCTGATTTTCTTTTTTGGTACGCTGCTCGGTTTTTACATGATCTTCCAGGGAATTGACGAGATACCTGAACAGGGGCGCCATTAGAAAGAAGGATATAAAGGCCATAATCATGGCGGTTAAGGATATCCAATCCATGCCTTGCATTTCGGGCCGTAAGGCCGCGAGAGCATCTCGCATGTTCCAGTTGGCGTATAACAACATACCCAGACTGACAAGGATCGCCATAAGCAGGAACAGTAATATGCCGATCAGTTGTGAAGACCGTAGCCCTTTTATGCGTTCTATCGGTATGAATTGTGTCATTAATACTCCCCCACCTGGCTTTACTATGATTAAATATCCTTCTTCACCTGCAATCCGGTTAATCAAAATCTGCTGCGTAAATCCTCGAACATTTTCTCAAACGCCACCTCGATCCACATGTTGTCTCCCTGCATTAAAGTATTTTCCACGCAATCTTGCAAAAAATCATGCAGGTGCGGACGTACATCTGCCGGACGATCTACGATTACTCCGGATGGCAAGGTGTCGGCATAGATTCCAGCAGCACGGTTATCCCGTCCAAAGACGATGATCCATTTGGGCAGTCCCGGACTTTTCATATCCAGCAGTTGTTTAATATCAAACACCGGTAACAGATTGCCGCGAAGGTTGATCATCCCTGCGAACCAGTGGGGTGTATTGGGCATGGGACAAGCCGGCACTGCTTTTATAGTCTCTACTTTTTCGTTTGGCCGCAACAGGAGCCTCAACTCGCCTAACCTGAAACCATAACGCGTATCCTCTTTTTTTTCCTGAACATACAAATCATGTTCTCTCTTTCGTGAGGCCAGATAGTTTAATGCTGCTGTCGGTGTCATCATGGTCTGATAGCTTTCGGCCCGGCTTTGTCTGTATGGTTTGTATCGTTGTGAGCCATTACTCTATATATGGCCATTTCTCATCCCGATGGGGCAGGTTATTGGCATAACCCTGCTACTCATTGTGCCCGGTTACTCGAGCCCCAGATACTCATGGATGACTTCTTTGAAAATATCCTTACGTACCGGCTTAATCAGATAAGTATCGCAACCCGCCATTTTGCCCTTGATGCTATCTGCGGGCGATGAATTACTGGTGAGCATAATTACCGGGGTTTTGCCTTTCTGTGGATCTTTCTTGATGAGCTTGCAGATATCGTAACCATCTACGCCGGGAAGAATTACATCCAGAAACACGATGTTATAAGTATTATTACGGATCAGTTTTTCTGCTTCTTCGCCGGTCTCGGCGAAATCCACCCGGCCCGCGATATTATGCAATGCTTTTTTCATCTGAATCCGCACCGGCAGACTGTCATCAACTACCAGGGCGGAAAAGTTATTGGCGCCAGCAGCCGGGCCGGAAACAAGAGCGTCACCGTTACTGGTAATATCTCCTTCAAACGCTTTGGGTGCAGTGTAACCATGCTCTGTAGTAACGACTTCTTCCAGTACCGACAACAGCCGTGTGGCGGCAAGCGGTTTTTTCAGATAACGGTTTTTGTCGTTTGGATTGGCAGGTGGCACTGCTTCGCATGCCATTAAAGTGGAAATAGTTGCTGTATTCTGATGCAACTTGAGATAAGCATTCCAGCGTTGTATGGCATCGGGTTTGTCGGCATTAACAATAAGTATGTCAGCCAGTTTTTTATCTGGCGAGGATTCAAACAACATAAAACGTGGCAATCGGTTTTTGGCCAGTGCAACTACTGTCAACAGGACGTTCTGATCCCGTTCATCAAAGCCGATGGAGGCAATAGTGAAAGTGTCTTTAGTCATTTAGTTAACCCTGGGGTCAATAGTATTCCGGAACCCTCTGAATAAATCTGAACGTTGTCACGCTAATGCTATCCCGGCATCACCCCGGTACATGAAATGGGTCTCGACGGGACACCATGTGGTTGTTTGACCAAGTTATGCACACTTTTCTGGTATGTGCACTGTGGGCTAGCCTGCGGCCGTTAAGTCCGATATCCTCGGATTTTTCCGGACTGAGTCAATATGTCAGCATGGAACCTGCTGTAACTCAATCAGGTGCTTTATTATAAAATTCAGAAAACCTTACTGAGCCAGCTACTAAATACTAGCATTAATTGCAGTAATTACAGAAGTAGTGCATAACATCCATACATAGTGAAGTTTGCCTTGAAATGGAACAAAGATATAGTGTTAACCTTATTTTATCGGGCCTTACGGGCCGATTTCCCCACCCGAGTCCATGGACACAGATATTGTGGAGCTGCGTTAGTTTAGATTTCCGCACAGTTCAGAACATTAATTATAGAGAAAAATCATCAGGTTATTATCACAAACCAAACGGTATTTCAGGCCTGGAGCGCAGGTACAGCGCAGATCGGAATTCACTGTGTGCTCATGTTTCGACAGACAGGCGCGACAAGCGGTTGACCGGTGTTTCCAGAAACCTTATTCCGGCTATCGCACAGGATGTTTCATGGGTTATCCTGAACGAAAAAACCCAGTAGCTGACGAGATATCATGCCATGTATGAAGCACAGATCTTGAAAACCGCAGGTGTCATGCTGGTATTGGTGGGTTCGGTGATGCATATTTATTACTTTAACTCTATCCTGAAGGTTACCCGTAGCCTGGAACAGGGTTGGATCAGGATCCGGCTCGTTTGGCTGACTCTCATGGTCGGGTTATTTTCCGCTCTTTATCTTGTTTTTGCGCTGTTCAGCACACATACGGACGATACCGGATTGATTTTACTCGTCTCGGTAATGTTATTTCTGGGCGCCGTGTTTGTAATGATTACGAGCCAGGTATTAACAGGCGTGTTTGGCGTTGTGAAGAGCTTTGAGCTTATAGAAAAACAAAGGATCAGCGATGAATCCATGGGGATTTATAACCGGGTTTATTTCGATCTGCGTCTCAAAGAAGCACATTTATTGGCAAGACGGCATCGCCAGACTTTCTCGATATTGTTGCTTGAAATAGATTATCTGGATCAGATTAGCCATTCCCATGGTATGGAGTACACCGGGAAATTTCTCGCCAGTCTGGGCAAACTGATCAAAACCTCCGTTCGTGAAACAGATATTGTTGCACGTTACGGCCAGGAGGAAATGGCAATATTATTGCCCAACACGGTTCTTGCCGGTGCCAGAATTGCTGTTACGAAAATCAGGAAGGCCGTGGAAAACAAGTCATTTTATCTTGATGATCCCAGTGAAATTAATCGGGTGGTGGTCGCATGCACAGTAAGCATAGGTGTTGCTGCCTATGTGCCTGATATCAAAACTCCGGATGAAATCATGCGTCGTGCAGATGTTGCACTGTTCAAGGCCAAGGATAAGGGCAGAAATCAGGCAGCAGTTTACGGTGAATAAACCGTAACTTCCAATATTGGCGCAAAAGAACGATTGAATGAGTACAATCCCATTAAAATGTGATCTGAAATCGGTGCTCATCATTGATGATGATGAGATATTCCGCGCCATGCTAAAAACATTTTTTGTTAAAATATTGCCGGATGCACAATTTGATTTTTATGATCCTGTGCAACAAGGCGCGCCCGCGAGTGATTTCGACTGGGGCAAGTATGATTTGCTTGTCATGGACTACGATCTGGGAAATGGCGAAAATGGCCTTGACTGGTTACGCAAATATAAATTAAGTGACACTTTCCCCGTCACGATCATATTGACTGCGCACGGCAACGAGGAAATCGCAGTCGACGCCATGCGTTTTGGCGCACAGGATTACATCAACAAGACCAAGTTGTCCCTGGAAAGGCTGCGAAAGGCCGTTAATAATGCCATGGAGAAACGCCAGAAGCAGGATCTACTATCAAACACAATGAACCTGCAAAGCAATATTTTCAACAAGGATCACTTCTATAAAAAAATCAAGGAAGTCATGGAGAAGCAGAGCGGGGACAAATTTGCATTTCTGTTGCAGGTCCGGATTAATCAATACTATGAGATACATGAACAACATGGCCTGTTACTGACGGATAATTACATTTCCCATATCACCACTGTTATTGCCAGATTGATCCGCAACGAGAAACTGGAAGTAAATATCGTGCGCATGGGCGACGCCATTATCTGCCTGATACACAATTGTAAGGATAAACAGACAGGAGAGATCATTGCCGCAATGATCTGTGGTCGCATTAAACAACCTTTCCAGGCCGATGATCACACCAGGATTGAAGCGACTGCCAGTATCGGCATTGTTGTAATTGGTCAAGGACAGAATGTGGATACCATTCTGGACAAGGCTGATAAGGCTTGTCTTGCAGCAACAGATAAAGGTATTGCATTTCTGGTGAGCGATTATGAAGCCGGGGAGTTGTCTCCTGCAGACGCTATCTCAACAGAATCAGAGGTTACCCCTAATACTGAAAAGATCTCGATTGATCTCGCCGAGATCATCAAACTCAACAGTATCCAGCCCTATTTTCAACCTTATATCGCGTTGTCAGAGACCGCGGCTTCGTTCAAGGCCAGTTATTTTCAGATGCGTATGAATATTGTTGAAAATGACGGGAAGATGTTTGATGCACTTGAAATCCAAAATATGGATATCAGGCATGGTAGTCCCGGCACCCTTGATCTTTGGGCTGCACGTTATGCGCTTGCGCAGATACTGAATATGAAAAAAGAAAACTCCAGCGGGAGTTGCGGATTATTCATCCGCCTGTTTGAAGAATCACTTCGCAGCAATAAACTATATGAATGGATGGACAGCCTGATTAAAAAAACCAAAATCCCGAATATCGCCTCTACCCTGGTATTTGAAATATGGCCGCCTGATTTCCTGGCACACAAGAAGCATGTGCTGAATCTCATCAACCAGATGCGTGATATCTGGGGGGTCGGTTTTGCCCTGTTTGATGTGATGAATGCCTCAGTGCTGGAAACTTGCGTTAAACAAGCCGGTTTCGAATTTATAAAATTCACCATGGACAGTAGTGAAATCAACATAATTGCGGAAACCAGCCAGGTAGCCAGAGAACTTGGTTCACTAACGGTAATCGAACGGATTTGTAATGGCCAGCAGTTGAATACTGCGATAGAGTTGGGATTCGATTATGGCCAGGGAGATTTCATACAACCGCCTATGGACCATCTAATCATGGCAGATGTGATAGAAATGTAGAAACTGGGCGTCTCCTGGATGCCTGTCTTGCAAAGATGCATTTACTTGAGCCCACACTGTTACAGTATCCCGCGATTTTGTGAAAGAATCCGGTAAATTATTCAGAATTTGGATCTGAACTCATATTAATCCAGTCTGGCTATGCTTGAATTCACGGAATATACAAAAATCCTTATTGGTTTGCTGGCCATCGTTAATCCGGTAGGTGCAGTACCCATTTTTGTTTCGCTGACTATGGGGGTGACTGAACAGGAGCGCAAACGCATCGCAAATATTGTTGTGCTGACAGTTTCTTCTGTTTTATTGGTAGCGCTTGTCCTTGGTGAGGCAATCCTCGGTTTTTTCGGGATCAGCATAAACTCATTCAGGGTTGCCGGAGGCATCCTGCTATTGCTGATAGCCATATCAATGTTGCATGCCCGGATCAGTCCGGTAGTAAGTACCCGTGAAGAGACGCACGAAGGTGAATCCAAGGAATCTGTTGCCGTGGTGCCACTGTCGATGCCATTACTTGCAGGGCCTGGCGCTATCAGCACAGTGATTCTTTACGCGCATAAAGAGGCGAGTGTATGGCATTATATGATTATTGGCGTCGATATCATTATCATAGGCGTTATTCTCTGGATGATATTATCCCTGATCCCGTGGATAACAAGACATATCAGCCAGACCGGTCTGAATATCTTCACGCGCATCATGGGGCTTTTGCTTGCGGCGATTGCTATTGAGTTTATTGCGAATGGCCTGAAAGGACTATTTCCGGTCCTGGCCTGAAAAAAATGCCTGTTTGCTGCCTGATGGATTAACTATTCTTTTGTTTTAAAAATAAGACTGACTGCCTCAGCATCTTTTTCATTCAATATTCCGGTCAGTGCAGAGATCGTCTTGCTGTCCAGGGGGCGGGTTATATATTTGTTGGTTAACTGGATTGCTGACAGAATATCCTCGCTTTTCATGCCAGCAACAAGTGACAGGAACTCGTCACCTGATACACCATTCGGAATTGTAGGAATGACACTGACAAGGATATTTTTTCTGGCAACAGAATCCTGGTTTATCATTGCATTGTTCAGGGACTGTAAACGTACATGCCGGTAAACATCGGATTTATCTTCTTCGCCGGTTGACATCTTGGCAGTGGAGGGCTGGACTGTGGGTGGTTCAGGCGCCGGTTTTTGCAGACTGGCGATGGCTTGTTTATGTTGTTTGATTTCCGATTCCAGGTTGGCAATGGTCTTGCTCTGCAGTTTGATATTTGATTCAAGCTTGGCAATATTCTGTTCAAGACCGTAATTAATTTCTTCCAACTGGACATGGAAATCCCTCATTGAATTATTCTGTGCTGACAGAAAACTCTGGGCCCGTTGCAATCTGGCAATATCGATATCATATTGGTATTTCAGTTCGTTTATTTTCTTGTGCAGGAATTCATTCTCTTCCCTTGCATCTGCATTTTTCTCTTCCCAATCCATAGCAAGCAGCTCCTGTAATTCTGTCTCTGTAACTTTCCAGGCTGCCTGTATCTGGCCAATATTTTCGATTAATTGTTGATTTGTACTTTTTTGTACCGTGAGTTGTGCCTGCAAAGACTGGATGCTGGACTGGTGATTTGCAATAGATTGCTCGTAGTTCCTGATAATGGACTGGTGCTTGGTGATAGATTGCTCATAGTGCCAGATAATCGAGATGAAACTGATCAGCACGATCACAATGATCAGTATCTGTATATAACGCCGTGACAGTAGTGATATCTGCATGGCAGCGATTGTGGACAACTACTCTGACAAGATCAATTAATTCTGTTATTGAATGTGCACAATTAATCTAATTATTTGAATAACATGCGGTTTGATATTAATAACCTCTTTACCGTACCGGATTTCTTTCCCGGTCTACGAGCTGGTTGATAGTCTCGATAAGTTTCTGGTTGCTGCCAGTCATGGCGGCGCTGGTGCGGTATTTACCATTAATGATAATGGCGGGTACACCGGTGAGTTTGTAGCCCTGTCCTGCGATGAAGGCTTCTTTTACTTTGTCAGTCACATCCTGTGATTGATAAACCCTGTTGAATTCATCTTCTTTTACACCTTGTTGGACGAAGAAATCTCTCAACCTTTTTTCATCCATGATATTTTTGTTTTCCCTGTGTATGGCATTGAATAATGGATTGTGTATTGTATCGAGAATGCCGAGTATTTCAGCAGTATAGTAGGCGCGTGCATGCGGTAACCAGTTTTTTCCTAATACTCCCGGGATCCGCCTGAACTCTACATCTTCAGGTTTTGTTTTCAGCCATTGTTCAAGATACGGTTCAAGCGAATAACAATGCGGACAGCCGTACCAGAACACCTCGACAACTTCTGTTTTGTCACCTGTTTTTGTCGGTTGCGGCGGATTAAGTTCATCAAATGGACGTGCTTCGCGCCCACCTGCCCAGGCATGAGTGAATATCACAACAGCAAATAAACCGGTAAAAAGTGTTCTTAATTTCATAATGTATTTCCGATGATTTTATTGATAACTATTACAATTCACTGTTCGTGTGCAGTCCGGGCAGGGAATATTGACATTGAGAAACGCAAAAAGTGCCACGCACAGTCCTGTCACAGTTAATAAGGCGGGGACTCAGGCGCTCAATCGGATTTAATGTAAGCCCTGTATGTACTCAGAGACTGCCTTTATCTCATCATCCGTTATTCTCTTCACAATAGTACGCATGACACTATTGTTGTCATTTGTGCGTGCGCCTTCCCGGAACGCCTTTAATTGTGCCTGGGTATAGGCCGCATATTGCCCGCCGAGGGCGGGATATAATGCAGCAGTATTACCCCGGCCGTTGGGCCCATGACAGGCAGTACAGGCAGGAACGCCTGCATCGATACTGCCCGCCCGGTAGATTTTTTCGCCGGGTACCAGCGCGGCCGGATCAGTCTTGCCCTGATTTATCTTCTGGCTGGAATAGTAGGCAGCAAGATCCAGGACGTCCTGTTCGGAAAGATTGGCAGCCATGGGCGACATCTGAACATTTTCACGACTTCCCGATTTAAAGTCTGTAAGTTGTTTAACGATATATTCAGCATGTTGCCCGGCCAGTTTGGGCCAGATCGGATTACTGCTGTTACCATCAACCCCGTGACAGGCTGCACACACCTGGGATTTTTCCTTACCTGCAGCAACATTACTTTCTGCATGACTGTTGGGAGACAGGAGCGACAGGAAAGAAATAATGAAAATGGAGTAATTACGTATCATCGATTATCAAGTCCGGCATATAACGGTCAGGCGTATAAAATAATTTGTATTATGTTCCATTCAGATTCAGTCCGGAACTGTATCATTCGCATTGCTTATAGGCAATTCTACCCAACATGGGCACAATGTCAGCAAAATAATCATTTATAAAGACAACAGGCCATTGTCAAAAATTAATTATAACAATGCGGTTTTTCTGCTTGGTGCACATACCCTGGCCCAATGTCCGCCAGATCAGGGTGTGGAAGTGGCTTTTGCCGGACGATCCAACGTAGGTAAATCCAGCGTGCTCAACGCGGTTACCGGGAATCACCGGCTGGCACGTACCAGCAAAACTCCCGGCCGGACCCAGCAATTGAATTTTTTTGCAGTCGGAGCAGGGCAGCGGCTGGTGGATTTGCCGGGATATGGTTATGCCAGGGTCCCGGAAAAGATAAAACTGCACTGGGCCAATGTCATGCAGGTTTATTTTGAAACAAGAGCATCATTGATGGGATTGATGTTGATCATGGACATTCGGCATCCCCTGAAGCCCTATGATGAGCAGATGCTGGAATGGTGTATAAACGCTGATCTGCCCGTCCACGTGTTGTTGAACAAGGCCGATAAACTGGGCAGAGGGGCCGGCATCAAAACCCTCCAGATCCTGAAAACCAGGTATCGGGGCGGTAAATTCAGTGCACAGTTATTTTCCGTGCTGAATGAGGTCGGTGTTGAGGAAGCCAGGCGCAAGCTAGATGAATGGCTGGTATTCCATGGTCATGTTTGAGGGAAAAAAACGGCCCCGGGTCTGTCAAAGGGGAGGAGAGTATCCCGGGGCCAAAATACCCGGCTGGGGAGACCGGGATAGGTACCGTTCCAGAAGTCAGAACGGATAATTTCCTTGCAAATATTTTGAATAAAATGTCTTGCGAAAGTTCAATATTTAATCATCTGGCCAGTTCCGCGCAGTTTTTTATACACAATACGTTTCTGGGTTGTCCTGTTTCTGCCTGTTCCTGAGATTGATGGGCCTGCAAGCCATATACTTGTGTGTAACTTATTGATAAATATATATAATATATGATCGGCTAAATTTTAACTGTTTTGTCTTACTTTCATGAGTAGCACTGATTGGCGTTTTCTGTACTCACTTCATCCACAAAGTTATCCACAAAAAATGTGGATAAAGGGCGATTGGTAATTTTGGCAATAGTTTATCCTGATTAAATTAGAAACAGGATTAAATTATTCGACTAACTTGTGTTCAACTGACAGTCATATTCCCCTGTTATTTAACCACCTTCAGGAGCATACCGGGTTGTGGTTCACCCTGCGGGTACATGGCATTGATCAGGCGTAATTGCTCTTCGGGAAAGGTTTCCAAAGGGGAGTTTCCAGCCAGTTCAGAAAATCGGGTATCCGTACCGGCTTGAATGGTGGTCAGCCGCAGTGGTCTTGCCAGGAGACGTTCATTACCGCTCATGGCATGAAAGCTCTGTGCGCTGGAAAGAAAATCCTGGTCATATTCC
>MGYU01000027.1 GCA_001801885.1 Gammaproteobacteria bacterium RIFCSPLOWO2_12_47_11 | reverse complement strand
TGTTATGCCTGGAATACCCTGACAGAGGTGATCGCGGAAACCACGTCCGGCAAGGCCTCACGTTTCAAGGAACACCAGCAGGCCCGTGCAGAGGTGATCAACCTGAATTCTGTGGATGGCCTCGACACGACAAGAATTGCCACCGGCATGTCCGAACTGGATCGTGCTACTGGTGGCGGTCTGGTCAGTGGTTCGGTGTTATTGCTGGGCGGTGATCCGGGCATAGGCAAATCCACACTGGTGATACAGGTGATCGAGACCATCAACCGGACCACTCATATTTCCAGTCTCTATGTAACCGGCGAAGAATCAGCGCAACAGATCAGCCTGCGCGGTAAACGACTGGGCCTGTCGCTGGACAAGATACGCTTGTTAACTGAAACCCATCTGGAACGCATACTGGCAGTGGCCGCAAAAGAAGAACCCGGCGTGCTGGTGATCGATTCGATACAAACGGTTTATACGGATTTATTGCAATCCGCACCGGGTGCAGTGGCACAGGTGCGGGAATGTGCAGCACAACTGGTACGTTATGCCAAACAGACCAATACCACAGTAATGTTGATTGGTCATGTGACCAAGGAAGGCACGCTGGCTGGCCCGCGTGTTCTGGAACACATGGTGGATACGGTCTTGTATTTTGAAGGCGATAACAGCAGCCGTTACCGGGTTATCCGCGCCGTGAAAAATCGTTATGGTGCTATCAACGAACTCGGTGTGTTTGCCATGACCGATAAAGGCCTGCGTGAAATCAGTAATCCTTCAGCGATATTCATTTCCAAACATGAAGAACGGGTCTCCGGCAGTGTGGTGATGGTCACGCGTGAAGGTACACGGCCCTTGCTGGTGGAAGTCCAGGCCCTGGTGGATGAATCCCATATCGGTAATCCCCGCCGCGTCAGTGTCGGGCTGGAACAGAACCGGCTGGCCATGTTGCTGGCGGTGTTGCACCGGCATGGCGGTATCGCCACCTATAATCAGGATGTGTTTATTAATGTAGTGGGTGGGGTAAGAATCACCGAGACGGCCGCAGACCTGGCCGTGGTGCTCGCCGTGGTCTCCAGTCTCAAGAACAAACCCTTGCCGGAAGATCTGGTCGTCTTTGGAGAAGTCGGTCTCGCCGGAGAAATCCGCCCGATTCAGAATGGCCCGGAACGGTTGCACGAAGCGGTAAAGCACGGCTTCAAACAAGCACTGGTCCCGCCGGGCAACTCACCCAAACAGGGTATTAAAGGTTTGAAAATAACCGTAGTGAAACGCCTGCAGGATGCGCTGGCTCGATTATAACGATTGATTCAAGGGACAAGCAGTTAGTGTTGTTCCTGCCTAATGGATGAATAAACTTAATGTGGAATATTGCTAAAGAGTTTTTCAATTGGTCCATAAAGATACTCATTTGCATAAACTAAGAATACAAACCCAATAAATAAAAAACCTATGCCCATAGAAAATTGATTACGTGATTTCTCATAAAATATATCTGTTTCTTTGTTAAATATACCGCCGCTAATATATGATATAAAAAATTTAGAAAAGGACATTGATTTTGCTGTTGTATCTACTGCCCATAATCTAACCATGTTTTGGAATCCTCTCCACAACATAATTCCAGCTATAAGTACAAATAAGCAAAATATTCCATTAATGCTAAGAATTGCCATGCCCGTTTCAAAACTGAAGTCTGTTGTTGTGCGTTCCATGAATTATATTGACTATTAATTAAATTCTCATAAGTAGTTACTTTTTTGATTTTGCTTTCATATTTTTATTTATTTTGAAATCATCATCCCAGGCAAACTTAATTAACCCAACTCCAGTTCGAGGTTTTTGGTTTCCATCACACTCATTCTTGCCGTTTTACCGAATTTTCACCAGCTTGAGTGACCTTACCGTATATTTGTCAATAACTATGAGATGCTTGATTTGCCAGCTACGGCGATAATGTCTTGGGACTGACGTCTACGAAGCTTATTACTCTCATGTTTCGCATCACGTTTGCGGCCAGCATAACCACCCCGGCTGTGCTTGGCGCCAGTATGTTCTGTTTTTATAGCTTTATTGGCCATCCCTGTGTATGGATTTGGTTCAAATTATGAAAAATTATGATATTTACGTATATTGGTGATTGGAATTGTGTTAAGCGGTATTATGTTTCTTACCTCGACCACCCGGGCGTTTTGTCAGGCGTTCTGTTTCTTGAGCTATATGTACCAGGTTTCTTAACGCCTCGTTTACTGCCTGTGAGGTTTCAAACATGGCAGCAACATCGGGTTCGAGTATTACAACATTGCTGCCTTTCATGACACGCTTATAGTATTTCCCCCGCACAGCGTTTGAAAAATCGTACTCTGGCCGCATTTCATCAATAGTTGCTTTTTTCGGCTTAGCTTTCATAGTTTTTTCTTTCATTACGATTCGCCTCTCTGGCGCTGATAATTCGAATAATGTCATTACCTTCAGTGTGGGATACAACGACAAGGCGTACTACTGGTTGTCTTGCCAATCGTCAGTAAACGATGTTCACCCACTGAATGGTCTGGATCCGGGATTGTGCCTGCAAGTATATCAAAGAACACAGAAGTTGCCTCGTCAAAAGATACACCGTGCTTCTGGAAATTGAGTTTGGCTTTTTTGTCATCCCAGACAAACTTCATTAACCCAACTCCAGTTCCAGATTCTTTTTTTCCAGCACACTCATCCTTGCTGTCTTCACGGCATTATCTCCGGCCTGGGTGATCTCAACTGTATAATTGGCAATGCGCAGACTGGTGCCGGTTTCAGGAATATCTTCCAGATGTTCCAGGATCAGGCCGTTCAACGTCTTTGGCCCATTCACGGGCAAGTGCCAATGCAGTTGCCGGTTAATGTCGCGGATGCTGGCGGTACCATCAATAATGTATGAGCCATCCTCCTGGGGATGAATATATAGATTGAAGGTCTGCAGGTCGGTAGTAAATTCACCCACGATTTCTTCAAGGATGTCTTCCAGTGTCACCATGCCCTGTATCACGCCATATTCATCGACAACCAGACCATTGCGTTTCCTGAGGCGCTGGAAATTGACCAGTTGTATATGTAATGGTGTGCCCTCAGGCACGTAATAAGGTTCAGTGACAATTTTTTCCAGCTCATTGACATTAAACCCGGTTGTGTCACGGAGTATACGCAGCGCATGCCGGATATGCAGCATGCCTGTAATATTGTCGATATTTTCGCGGTAGACGACCAGACGGGCATGTTGACAGCGTGCAAGTTGATCGATGATTTCATCGGGCGGATCATTCAGATCAATACCGACGATATCATTACGTTGAACCATGATGTCATCAACGGTTTCATTTTCCAGATCGAGGATACTTAGCAACATACGCTGGTGGCGTCTCGGGATCATTGAACCTGCCTCGCGCACAACTGTTCTCAGTTCTTCCCGTGTCATCGGCGCGTTTTCCTGGTCATGCACATTAATGCCAAACAGCGCAATCAGCCCGTTACTGATTTTACTGATGACAAAGACAACCGGGTAACAGACTTTCAACAGCGGGGTGAGAATATAGGCTGAAGGAAAGGCAATTTTTTCCGGGCGCACGGCGGCCCAGGTTTTGGGTGCGGTTTCCGCAAAGATGAGTATGATCGGAGTTAAAATTAACGGGGTGAGGGCAATACCCAACTCGCCATACAATCTTACAGCGATCACTGTGGCTATGGATGCTGCAAGGATATTGACCAGGTTATTACCGAGCAGGATCAGGCCAATCAGGCGGTCCGGTTTCTCGAGCAGCGCGTTTGCCAGCATCGCGCCACGATGTTTGTCCTTCACCAGGTGACGCAGGCGATACCTGTTCAGGGCCATCATCCCGGTCTCTGAGCTTGAGAAGAAAGCTGACAAAAGGATGAGTACGAAGAGAGCCCCAAAAAGCTGGGACAACGGAATATCGTCCAAAAACGGTGTACCTCAATCTACATTGGGGTTTTATTGTCGGTGATCGGTATGGGGGGATGTCAAGCAAGAATATTGTTTAAGGAGTTCTTGATTAAGGTTTCATTTCGGGCAAAGCGGGAAATCTGTTGTTAAAAATGTGAAATAAAAACAAATAACTGCGAGATTTCTCGCTACACTCGAAATGACAAAAACAACTTAATCAGAAATTCCCCAATTGATAATCAGACTCGTTTCAGGATCAGTTCCAGCACAAATTTCGAGCCGAAATAGGCCAGCATCAGCGACAAAAAACCACCTATGGTCCAGTGGATCAACTTTTTCCCGCGCCATCCCTGTGCCCAGCGGCCCCAGAGCAGGATTCCGAAGATAATCCAGGCGAGCACGGACAGGACCGTTTTATGTATCAGATGTTGGGCAAAAATATTGTTCAAAAACATCAGGCCGGTAACCAGACTGAGGCTCAGGATAAAAAATCCGATGGCAATGATCTGTATCAGCAGGTTCTCCATGAGTTGCATAGGTGGAAGGCGCATGATACTGGCCGGATGCTTTTTGGAAATCTGCCGGTCCTGAAATGCCAGTAACAGTGCCTGTAACAATGCAATAGTGAGCAGACTGTAAGCAAATACGGAAAGTAATACATGGACCTTGAGGCCGGCAGGTGCGCTGTCAGGCAGGACAAGACTGCTTTCAAAAATGATTTCAAGAACCATGGCGATAATGGCCATGGGAAAGATCACCACGGCAAGATTTTCCAGCGGTTTACTCAGGGCAGCCAGCAGCACTATCAGGGACACACACCAGCTCATCAGTGACAGGGCATTATAAAAGCCCAGATTGAGCCCCCCCATAGCGTTGATGTTTTGGTATAATAGAATGCCATGCAGGGTCAAGGCAGAGAAACCAAAAATAAAAAAATGCTGCTTGTACTGAAGTCTGGAATCTGTTCCGGACTGTATTAAACCGGCAGCCAGCTTATAGGTGGCAAGCAGATAAAAAAAGATAGCGCCGAAGCTGATATAAATATTCATATTGATGTGTTCTTCAATTTACCCGGCATCATTGCATAAAAGCCGGTTTCATAGAAGGAGCTTCATTATCCCGAATCAATTCATTGTAGAATTTTTGTTTAAATTACTTTAAGTCATGTTGAATCTGTATGTTTGAAACAATATCAGAACGTCTGGGCCGCGTCATTAAAGACCTGCGTGGTCAGGGCCGGTTGACGGAAGAGAATATATCAACAGCACTGCGCGAAGTGCGCATGGCACTGCTGGAAGCGGATGTGGCTTTGCCTGTTGTCCGCGAATTTATCGAGCACATCAGGGTGCGCGCACTGGGACAGGAAGTCATGTCCAGTCTGACCCCGGGGCAGGCTGTCATAAAGATCGTCAATCAGGAAATGGTGTCCCTGATGGGTGAGAGTAACAGTGAACTGAACCTTAAGACCCAACCCCCGGCCATTATCCTGGTGGCTGGTTTGCAAGGTGCCGGTAAAACCACAACCGTTGCCAAACTGGCCCGTTATCTGAAGGAAAACCTGAATAAAAAAGTTGCAGTGGTCAGTTGTGATATCTATCGTCCTGCGGCTATTGATCAATTGAAAACCCTGGCCAACGAAATTGATGTCGAGTTCCTTGCGAGCACAGTCAATCAGGACCCTGTGTTAATTGTAAACAGTGCGGTCGAAACCGCACGCAGGCATTTTTCTGATGTGCTTATAGTGGACAGTGCCGGCAGATTACATATTGATAATGTGATGATGCAGGAGATCCGGCGTGTACATGCTGCCCTGCAACCGGTGGAAACTCTCTTTATTGTAGACAGCATGATGGGACAGGATGCCGTGAATGCGGCCAGATCTTTTAACGATGCCTTGCCATTGACCGGTGTGGTCCTGACCAAGACTGATGGCGATGCCCGTGGTGGTGCTGCACTTTCAGTCAGACAGGTTACCGGCAAACCCATCAAGTTCATGGGTACCGGAGAAAAGACATCAGCCCTTACCCCCTTCCATCCGGACCGGATCGCGTCACGTATCCTGGGCATGGGTGATGTCCTCAGTTTGATAGAAGAAGTTGAACAGAAGGCAGACAAGGAAAAAGCACAAAAATTTGCCAAAAAACTGCAACAGGGTAAACGCTTTACGCTTGATGATTTTCAGGAACAATTGCAGCAGATGCGCAATATGGGTGGTATCGGCAATTTGCTGGATAAACTGCCGGGCATGCCCGGCATGCAACAAAAGGTCGATGCTGAAAAAGGCAACAGGGAATTTATCAAACTTGAAGCCATTATTCATTCAATGACACCACAGGAACGGCGCAAGCCGGATGTGATTAACGGTTCGCGTAAGAAACGTATCGCCACCGGTTCAGGAACACAAATACAGGATGTGAATCGCCTGTTGAAACAGTTTACCCAGATGCAGAAAATGATGAAGAAATTCTCCAGGAAAGGCGGCATGCAGAATTTCATGCGGGGCATGGGTGGTAAAATGCCTCCCGGAGGAATGCCGTTCTAGCGTGAAGCGTGAAGCGTGAAGCGTGAAGCGTGAAGCGTGAATTAGAGGGGGGACCAAAAAAGTTCCTTAAAATTTCTAACTTTGAAATACCAGATACCAGATACGAGATACAAACCCCGGCTATTTGTTCTAAAAACTTCTTGTAGGTTAAGAATTTACATGAATTTTCACCTAATCTATATTAGGATTAGACAATAGACTGTTATTTGAAAAAACCATGTCCGACGATACTGAAAAAAATGCCCTTGATTACCACCGCTATCCACGGCCCGGCAAGATAGAAGTCGTCCCTACCAAACCACTCGCGAATCAGCGTGATCTGGCCCTGGCCTACAGCCCGGGTGTGGCCGATGCCTGTAATCTCATTGTGACCGATCCAG
Source organism: Gammaproteobacteria bacterium RIFCSPLOWO2_12_47_11 (assembly GCA_001801885.1). GTDB lineage: Bacteria > Pseudomonadota > Gammaproteobacteria > Eutrophobiales > Eutrophobiaceae > 2-02-FULL-47-50. The sequence goes on along the minus strand of MGYU01000027.1, from coordinate 1,556 downwards.
GCATGGTCAATGAAATGACATCACGTTCCAATCTGGTGGCGGTTATTACCAATGGTACGGCGGTACTGGGTCTGGGTGATATCGGTCCACTGGCAGCCAAACCGGTGATGGAAGGCAAAGGGGTTTTGTTTAAAAAGTTTGCCGGTATTGACGTATTCGATCTCGAAATCAATGAGAGAGATCCGGACAAACTGGTTGAGATCATTGCCAGTCTGGAACCGACCTTCGGCGGCATCAATCTGGAAGATATCAAATCTCCGGAGTGTTTCCAGATAGAAGGCAAACTGCGTAATCGCATGAATATTCCGATCTTTCATGATGATCAGCACGGTACGGCAATTATTGTTGGCGCAGCGATCATGAACGCACTGCGTATCGTCAATAAAAAGATTGAAGACGTAAAAATCGTGACTACTGGCGCCGGTGCTTCCGGTATAGCCTGTTTGAAAATACTGGTGAAACTGGGTCTGCAAAAACGGAATATTGTTGCCGTAGATCGTGAAGGTGTCATTCATCTGAAACGTTCCGGTGGATTGACTCCGCATAAAAAAATGTTTGCCAGTGATACCAACGCAAGAACACTGGCTGAGGCATTGCAGGGGGCTGATATCTTCCTTGGTTTATCAGGCCCGGGTGTATTAAAACAGGAAATGGTCAGGGGTATGGCGGAGAGGCCCATCATCATGGCCCTGGCCAATCCGATTCCGGAGATTCTTCCGGAAGAGGTCAAGGCAGTTAGGCCCGATGCCATCATCGCTACCGGCCGTTCTGATTATCCCAATCAGGTGAATAATGTACTGTGTTTCCCGTTTATTTTCCGTGGTGCCCTGGATGTAGGTGCGACCAGGATCAGCAAGGAGATGCAGATCGCCTGTGTCTATGCACTGGCAGAACTGGCCATGGAAGAGGCACCGGATACAGTCGTTGCAGCTTATGGCGGCACTGAACTCAAATTCGGTCCTGAATACCTGATCCCGAAACCTTTTGATCCACGCCTGATCATGAAACTTGCGCCTGCAGTTGCCCAGGCCGCCATGGACAGTGGTGTGGCGACACGGCCTATCCAGGATATGGATGCTTATCGTGACCAATTGTTACATTATGTATTTGAATCAGTCATGTTGATGAAACCGGTATTTGAACGTGCCAAGCAGGATCCAAAGCGCCTGGTTTATGCAGAAGGTGAAGAACCCAAAGTCCTGCGCACAGTGCAATCGATACTGGATGAGGGCCTGGCAAAACCGATCATTATCGGCAGAACCGCAGTCATCAATGAGCAAATCAATACTATGGGACTGCGATTACGACCCGGTATTGATGTGGAGATTGTAGACCCGGAGCAGGATGAAAATTTCAAGGCGCTCTGGTCACAGCATAAGGGAGGCCAGGAATCAGTTACTATGAATACACTGATTGCGGCCAGTATGATCAACAGCCACAGGGCGGATGGACTGATTTGCGGCACGGTCGGCCGCTACCATGATCATCTGCAACAGGTGATAGACGAACTCGGTGTACGCAGTGACGTGGGGCAGCCCGCAGCGATGAATATCGTG
>MGYU01000026.1:22392-26175 GCA_001801885.1 Gammaproteobacteria bacterium RIFCSPLOWO2_12_47_11 | reverse complement strand
TTTATAACAGACATACTCATTATTAAACTGCTGGGCATCAGGGTTATCTGGACTGTACATAATCTCGTAATCCATGACAGCAAATTCGTCAAATTTGAATTTGTCATTATTTCGTTTTTTGCGCGTCTGTGTAACGGAATTATTGTGCATACTTCTTCTGCTTTGAATGAAGTAGTAAAGCATTATGGCGTTTCCCCTGACCTGGTAACTATAATTCCTCACGGCAATTATATTAAGAGCTACAAAAATAATATCAGCCGTATGGATGCAAGAATAAAACTAGATATCCCGGAGAATGAACATGTACTGCTCTATTTTGGAAGGATCAGACCCTACAAGGGCGTAGATAATCTGATTGAAACCTTTAACAGGATAGATCAAAAACATCTGAAATTAATCATTGCCGGAAAAGCATTAAACCAGGATATGGCAAATGGCATAAAAAAGAAGTGCCAGGGCAATCAAAATATTTTTCCTGTCATTACATATATACCTTATGATGAAGTGCAGGTATATATGAACGCGGCGGATGTTGTCGTTTTGCCCTACAAGAATATATTTACATCAGGCGCCTTGTTACTGGCGATGTCCTTTGGCAAGGCGATTATTGCGCCATCGACAGGTTCTATACCGGATATTCTGGGTGACAATGGCGGTTTTTTGTTTGATCCTCTGCATCCTGCCGGATTAAAAACGGCAATTGAAAATTCTCGTGATAGCGATTTGGCGTCGATGGGCAGATATAATTTTGAACAGGCAAAAAAATATGACTGGGATACTATCGCTGGAATGACATACTCTTTTTACAGGAAACATACCGGGCAGATTTCCGGACTGGCAGATATCAATTCCCCCGACAGATAAAATTATGGTTACGTCCTGCACGGCGCCATGTTAAGCTTTCAAAAATATAACCACCTGATATCATTCATTAATTTACTGTTAACATCTGCTGAAAACTCCCGCGTCAAAGTCACCATGAAACATCTTTCTGTTGCCGGAATGATTACCGGATTGTTTGTACTCACGCTGTTGGTGGTCCTGCAGGGTGCCGGGGATATTTTCACCATGCTGGCAAAACCGGCTGGACACTATTATTTTTCACCCTCATCTGGTTGCCCAGCCCTATTTTTCAACTGAATCGTGGCGTTTATTGTTCCGGAAAGAAGTAAAGCCTGCTTTTTCATATTCACTAGCCGCAACGTGGATGGGGCGTTCCGTCAATAGTCTGCTCCCGGTTGCTACCATTGGTGGTGAAATCGTCAAGGCCAGACTAATGACGCTCTGGGGCAGCAGCGGTATTGATGCCACAGCATCAATGCTGGTTGATAAAACAGTGCAGGTCCTTGCCGTGATTGTGTGGGGACTCATCGGCATAAGTTTACTGATTTATCTCAAGGATGATGACACATTTGCCATGACAGCGCTGGCCGGGTTTGGTCTGCTGACGCTGGGTGTGTTTGGATTTTTTCTGGTGCAACGTGCGGGTATGTTCAATCTGCTGGCAAAAATCGGGGCCAGCCTCGTTAAGTCAAACAAATGGGATGGCATCAGTTTCAATGCGAAGGCAGTTGATGAAACTGTTCTGATAATTTACCGCCATCAGTCCCGGTTCTGGTGGTCGGTCATAATAAAATCACTGGGCCTTATGGTACAGACCGGTGAGGTGTGGCTGGCCTGTTATCTGCTCGGCATTCCCATCGGTACCATTGAGGCCATGATATTGAAGAGCCTTACCTCCACGCTCGGCGATATTGCTTTCATCATCCCTAATGCCTATGGCATACAGGAAGGCGCGTACATTGTGATAGGCGCCATGTTCGGTCTCACTCCTGATTTGGCCCTGGCTGTATCGCTGGCTACGAGGATACGGGAATTGATAGTTGATGTTCCCGGCCTGCTTTACTGGCAATTTCATGAAAGCAAGTTGCTGCTGAAAAAACAGACTGCGGAATAAAATGCCGTTATCTGCATTTCATGTTGTGACATGCAAATTCCGATTTGCGATAATGCCGGTCATGACAACTCCGGCCAGTAACCAGGACGAACAATACCAGGAACACATCCTGCAAGGTGTCTCACGTACCTTCGCCCTGACTATCCCGCAATTGCCGCCTGCCCTGCGCCGGGTGATCAGTAACGCCTACCTGTTGTGCCGGATTGCAGATACGATTGAAGATGACAATGCGCTGTCGTCTGAACAGACCCGTCAATTTTCCGATATGTTTATTGAGGTTGTGGCCGGAAATATTGCTGCGGAAAAATTTGCCGAGGAATTATTTATTTTGCTGTCTGAACACACCATTCCTGCCGAACATGACCTTATTAATAATACGCCGGCCGTCATTCGTATTACACACAGTTTTAATTCCAACCAGCGCAAAGCACTGGAGCGTTGTGTTCACATCATGGCTAAAGGCATGGCAGATTATCAGGATGCCGAATCTCTGGAAGGACTGAAAGACCTCCCGGCCATGGATGAATATTGTTATTATGTTGCCGGTGTGGTCGGTGAAATGCTGACGGAATTATTCTGTGATTATTCAGGAGAGATTAATCGCAACAAGGCGACCCTGATGAAACTTGCTGTCTCATTTGGTCAGGGTCTGCAGATGACCAATATTTTGAAAGACATCTGGGAAGACAGAAAACGCGGCGCTTGCTGGTTGCCACAGGATATTTTCCTGAAAGATGGATTCAATCTTAAAGATCTGCAGCCAGGACAGGCTGATGAACGGTTTCAGAATGGATTGGGTGTTTTGATAGGGGTAGCCAAGGGGCATCTGCGTAATGCCCTGGCTTATACCTGCATGATCCCTCCGCATGAGACCGGTATACGCCGGTTCTGCCTGTGGGCCCTGGGGATGGCCGTCCTGACCCTGAACAAACTCAACAAGCACCGGGATTTCACAGCGGGAACTCAGGTAAAGATTACGCGTCGTAGTGTAAAGGCGACAATTCTGGCCACCAATTTGCTGGCCAGTCATAATCGGGCATTGAATATGCTTTTCGCCATATCCGCACGGAATTTGCCCGAAACCGGCATTCGTGAGAAACTGGGAAGCACAAGTTGCAATACAGTATAACGGCTAATTTCATTAATAATTTCATACTGTAAGGGGATATTAGTGGTTTTTTATACATGCGGACGTCTGCGTTTTGTCTGATACTGGTTGCGCGAACAGAAGCCACCCAAACGACCAGGTCAACAAAACAATATCAATGCTTTTACAACCCCGATATAAATTAACAGAAGCGGAAGGCAGTACCGCCCAGGACAGTGTCGTCAGCAGATTGCTGCCGCTCAGTCTTGAGGATGCCATTGAAACTGCCCGTGAGGGTCTGCTCAAACATCAGCAACCGGACGGTCACTGGGTTTATGAACTCGAAGCTGATTGCACTATTCCTGCTGAATATATCCTGATGAATCATTTCACCGGTGAGATCGACGATGAACTGGAACAAAAGATTGCCATCTATCTGCGCGAACAACAGGATGAACACGATGGCTGGTCCCTGTATCACGATGGCTGCTTTGATCTGAGTTGTTCGGTCAAGGCCTACTATGCATTGAAACTGGTGGGTGATGATGTCAATGCCGAACATATGGTTCGTGCAAGAAATGCCATTCTGACCCATGGCGGCGCAGCCAACAGTAATGTGTTTACGCGTATTGCCCTCGCATTGTTTGGACAGGTTCCCTGGTGTGCTACTCCCTTTATTCCGGCAGAAGTCATTCTTTTACCGAAGTGGTTTCCATTTCATATCAGCAAGGTATCTTAC
>MGYU01000026.1:21345-22375 GCA_001801885.1 Gammaproteobacteria bacterium RIFCSPLOWO2_12_47_11 | reverse complement strand
TTACTGGTCACGCACGGTCATGGTGCCGCTGTTTATACTCTGCACACTCAAACCGACAGCAGTGAATCCACGTGGTGTGGATATTCGTGAATTGTTTACCATCCCGCCGGAAGATGAACAGAATTATTTCCGCACCAATACTTTCCTGAGCCGGGCGTTCCTCATGCTGGACCATATCGGCCGTCTTATCGAAAAACTGGTACCGGCTTTTATCCGCAATGTTTCCATCCGTAAATGCGAACAGTGGTTTTTAACCCGGATGAATGAGGAACATGGCATCGGTGGAATCTTCCCGGCCATGGTGAATGTTTATGAGTCATTGGTAATCCTGGGCTATCCCAAAGATCATCCGGTGCGCATACAGGCACGCAAATCCATTGATAACCTGCTGGTAGAACGAGGCCAGTCTGTTTATTGCCAGCCTTGCGTATCTCCCGTGTGGGACACTGCACTGGCCTGCCAGACCATGCTTGAAGTAGAGAATGGTAATTCTTCTGCGATAAAGAACGGACTGGATTGGCTGCGTGAGCGGCAACTGAAAGATGAACCGGGTGACTGGAGACAGGTGCGCCCGAATCTGCAAGGCGGCGGCTGGGCATTTCAGTACAGCAATTATCACTACCCGGATCTTGATGATACTTCCATGGTGGCCTGGGCCATGCAACGCGCAGATAATGAAAACTATGCGGAATCGGTCCTGCGTGCGGCAGACTGGACTGCGGGAATGCAATCAAGAAACGAGGGGTTCGGTTCGTTTGAAGTCGACAATACACAATATTATTTGAATTCTATTCCCTTCGCCGACCATGGTGCGTTACTCGATCCACCAACCGCCGATGTAACTGCCCGTTGCATTGCGCTGCTAACAATTGTTGATAAACAAAAATATGCGCAGAATATCCAGGTGGCTATCAAATATATCAAGGTTGATCAGGAGCCTGATGGTTCCTGGTACGGCCGCTGGGGTACAAATTATATCTACGGCACATGGTCAGTTCTCACCGGGCTGGAAGTGGCCGGAGAAGATCCG
>MGYU01000026.1:0-21320 GCA_001801885.1 Gammaproteobacteria bacterium RIFCSPLOWO2_12_47_11 | reverse complement strand
TAGACTGGCTGGAGAGTGTACAGAATGAAGATGGTGGCTGGGGTGAGAGTAATGACAGTTATTATCCGCCCAAACACCGGCGTCCCTATCCCAGTACGGCCTTCCAGACTGCCTGGGCCTTGCTGGCCTTGCTGGCCGCCGGAGAAGTGAAATCAGATGCTGTACGCCGGGGCGTCGATTACCTGCTGAAAAATCAGAAAATGGACGGCCTGTGGTGTGATGCAAGCTACACTGCGCCGGGTTTCCCACGGGTCTTCTATCTCAAATACCATGGCTATGCCAAGTATTTCCCGCTGTGGGCACTGGCACGCTACCGCAATCTGCTGGATCAAACTTGACCATAGGTCTGGTAGCTGCCCTGCCAGCTGAAGTCCGTTGCCTCACCCGTCTGCCAATAGCAATTAACACTCCATTCCGGGTAAATAAACACCTGATAGCCATTGTTTGCGGAATCGGGGCAAAAAATGCGGCCCGGGCGGCACAATATCTGCTGTATCAGGACATTCAGGGCCTGATCAGTTGGGGTACAGCCGGTTCATTATCCAGTGACCTGAAATCAGGAGATTTGATATTACCCGATATTATTCGGGCAACTAATGGCAGGATCTACCACGCTGACAGCGCCTGGCTCGGACAACTCCGGCTGGCACTGAAAGCAACTTCCATCAGGGCGCATACCGGCTTGCTTGCTGAAACAAAAGTTATTCTTGGGTCAGGCATGGAAAAGGCCGGTTTGAAGAAGCGGACCGGTAACGCGATTGCTGCCGATATGGAAACTGCAGCTATTATGAAAATAGCGCAGGACAACGGAATACCAGGCATCGCCATTCGGTCCATCGTCGATCAGCTCGACGATCCCCTGCCTGCTGAAATACTGAAACATACAGATCAATTCGGAGCTCCCAGGATCGTAAATATCCTGGTCGAAATTATATACAAGCCGCGACTGTTGGCCCATCTGATCCGGCTGTCCGTTGCCATGCGCGCAGCAAACACGACTCTCCGGTCTGTTGCTACAGGGGCAAATGAGACACTCATGTATATGCATTAATCTGATTAGAAATGCCGGATATCCGGTAACTCCTTGCACTCTAGCGACCAGTAGTTTATAAAATCGCCCGATATATCTAACCCCTGATGATTGAACATGCTGACCAAACAACAAATTGAAGAATTCAAGCGTGACGGCTACGTTATAGTACGCGGTCTCTATACTGATGATGAAATACGTCAGATCACTGAGTGGACGGAAGAGGTAACAGCCTGGCCTGAAGTACCGGGTAAATACATGATGTATTTTGAGAAAAGCCAGTTGGATCCCAATCAACGTATCCTCTCACGCATGGAAGATATCGAACCTTTTCACACAGGATTCAGTCAACTATTTACCACCGACAAAATGCAAGGCTGTGTATCGGAATTATTTGGTAAAGAAGCAGTACTTTTTAAAGACAAGATAAATTTTAAAATGCCCGGCGGTGACGGTTTCAAGGCACATCAGGACGTTCAGGCCGGCTGGGACCGTTATGCCAGTCTGCATATCACGGCACTGGTCAGTATTGATGCATCCACTCTGGAGAATGGATGCCTGCAACTGGCACCGGGCCATCACAAGCAGGGCTTTATCGGTGAAAGCTGGAAACCGCTTCAAGAAGATGCTCTGGAGTATATTTCTGTACCGGCAAAGCCGGGTGATGCCGTATTTTTTGATTCCTTTGCACCACATCGTTCGGAACCAAACCGCACCAATTCAGCAAGACGTGTATTATATGTTACCTATAATCGCCTGTCTGAAGGCGATCATCGACGCCAATACTACATCGACAAGCGCAAAAGTTACCCACCCGATTGTGAGCGAGAACCAGACAAGGAATATGTATTTCGCGTCTGATCCGGCTGATCAGGGTCGTAATGAATACTGGCTTGTCTGAAGATATTTTCCGATTTCCGGACAATACAGTTTTATTGAAAATATATTTCCAGAAGTAACACTGAAGATCATTTCAATCCATGACATCAACGTGGCGTCACGGCCTTAAACACTTTCTATCTTCATGGACCGGTTTTGTTGAACGGTTCAGACTGCCGGTCATCCTGTTTGTAATACTGGGGGCCGGCTTCTCACTGTATTACACCGCCAACAACCTGGGCATGAACACGAATACCCAGGACATGTTGTCACCTGAACTGGGCTGGCGGCAACTGGATACGGAAATGGATGAAACATTTCCGCAAGACACTGACAATATTCTGATTGTCATCGAAGCGCAGACACCGGATGAAGCACGCGATGCCGGCAAGTTATTATATAAACACCTGTTGAAAGACACGAAATTCTTCAAATCCATATACTATCCTTCCGAACTGGAATTTTTCAAAACCTCATCACTGCTTTTTCTGGATATTAATGAATTGCAGGACCTGGCGGACGACCTGGCCGCCATTCAGCCTTTCCTGTCACGCCTGACCGAAGACCAATCCGTACGCGGATTATTCAATATGTTAAGCGATGCTGTGGAGGCGAAGATCGATGGTGATGAAATTGATTTATCTTCGTTAAACAAGCGTATCAGTGATGCTCTCAATGCTGTTGAAAATGGCCAGCATTACCGGCTTTCATGGCAGGCGTTGATGGGTGGGACTAAAGACAACAAATCCATACATCGTGAATTCATAATCCTGCAACCTATACTGGATTACGGTGGCCTTCTGCCAGCAACACAGGCCATAGAAAAAATACGTTCACTGGTCGAGGAATTCCGTTTAACCGGTGAAAATAATATCCATGTCCGTTTGACCGGAAGTGCAGTCTTGTCACATGAGGAATTACTGAGTGTCTTCAACGGTATGGGGATCTCCGTTGTTATTGTGTTTGCACTCGTGGCCATTATATTGTTAGCCGGTCTGAAATCACCGTGGATGGTTCTGGCTACGCTGGTCACGCTGGTGACAGGCCTGATTTATACTGCCGGGTTCGCTGCATTGACTGTCGGCAAGCTTAATCTGATCTCTATTGCATTTGCGATATTGTATATCGGTCTGGGTGTGGATTTTGCCATACACTTCTGCCTGCGCTACCGGGAATATATTGAAAAAGGCAGCGATTCAGCACTCCGTCAGACTGCTGTGCATATTGGTGAATCACTGACCTTATGTGCCGTGACGACTGCAATTGGATTTTACGCCTTCATACCTACAGATTATGACGGGGTAGCCGAACTGGGATGGATATCGGGTACCGGTATGTTCATCAGCCTGGTAGTTACACTGACATTACTACCTGCCCTGCTCAGTTTATTTCCCATTCGGTTCAAAATCCCTCCGGTAAAATCCGCGGTAAAAAAAGTTACTGATCAACTGGTAGAGTTGCCCTCATCTCATGCCGGGATAGTAAGGGTCATCATAATCATGCTTGCCGTCGTTTCGATACTCACTGTCCCGAATCTTGAATTTGATCACAATACGCTGAACCTGCAATCGCCTGAAAATGAATCAGTACAAACCTATCGGGATCTGCTGGCTGACAGTGATTCATCCCCATGGACAGGACTGGTGCTTGCGAAAAGTGCAGAAGAAGCTGAAAAGCTCGATACACAATTAAGTCAGCTTTCAAGGGTGGACAGGGTTGTCTGGATAAAAGACTTTATCCCGTCAGACCAGGAAATAAAACTTGGTATTATAGAAGAGATGGATTTGTTACTGGGGCCCATCGATTACAATACCCGGCTGCCTGCACCTGATGACATGGAAAGAATGGTCTCAATGCAGTCGTTCAATCAATCACTGAAGTCCCTGATTCAATCAGGTCTTGCGATGACGGAGGATGAGATCCTGCATGACACACTGAATCGATTCCTGCATAAACTGGACACAACACCACCTGATTCAAAACATGAATTACTCCGGCATCTGGGAAAAAGCCTGCTCGCGACCTTCCCCGGCAGTCTGGAACTCCTGTTGCAATCCATGAATGCTGACTTCATCAGCGATGTAACCTTGCCGGCAGAGTTACGGTCCCGATGGCAGAATAATGATCGATATCGCATGGAAATTTTTCCCAGAGATAATCTCATGGACAACAAGGCAAGACGCCAGTTTGTTAATGATGTCGGGGCTGAAGTCCCGCAACTGATAGGTTCTCCGGTGATCAGTATCGAAGCCGGTGATGCCGTAGTCACAGCATTCCAGCAGGCATTCTTCTATGCCCTGTTTGCTATTATAGTTCTGTTGTTGATCCTGACAGAAAGAAAAATCGACACGATTTTCATCATTACACCGTTGTTGCTTGCGGCGCTATTCACCGGCGCAACTGCTGTTATGCTGGATATCCATCTGAATTTTGCTAATATCATTGCCCTGCCGCTGCTTCTGGGCATCGGTGTAGACAGTGCGATACACATTATGCACAGATATCGCACTTCATTATCGGATGACGGACCATTACTGGCAACAAGCTCGGCACGGGCGGTTGTTGTCAGCGCCCTGACAACCATATTGAGTATTGGCAGTCTGGCGTTTTCCCCTCATCCGGGGACTGCCAGTATGGGTAAATTGCTGACTATCGGCATCAGCATGACACTCGTCTGTACATTAGTATTATTACCAAGTCTGTTGGCTGGTCATTACAAGCGTACATTAAATAATTAAAATAAAATCAGACAAGCGAATAAACCCTTATGATTGATAAACCTTTGGATGCCCGGCTCGCCTACAGACTGGTTTATCCTCTGCGCAATAGCCGGATCACTCCGAATCACCTGACTTCTGTACGCCTGTTGTTTGGCATATTGGCGGCCGCAGGCTTGAGCACAGGCGATTACTTCTGGATCAACATTGGCGCACTGTGTTTTGTTATTTCAAATTTTCTTGATCATAGCGATGGTGAACTGGCCAGACTGACAGGCAAGATGAGTAAAAGTGGTCATTATTTTGATCTGGCCAGCGATGCAATTGTGAACATTATCCTGTTTATCGGCATTGGCACAGGGTTGATGCATAGTCAGCTGGGGTTCTGGGCATTGTTTATGGGTATGCTAAGTGGTCTGGCTGTAGCGGGCATATACTTTATGCGCAATGAGATAGAGAAATTCATAGGAAAGTCTGATGCCAGACAACCCAATATCGGCATTATCGAGGCAGAAGATGTTTTGTATCTGCTGCCACTCGTCACATTGATGGGTTGGCTGATTCCTTTCCTCATACTTGCTACTGCCGGGGCACCGGTATTTGCCCTGTGGACATTGAAGGAATACCGGGAAATCCGGATAAAACAATCATGAAGTCATTAGTGACCGGTGCAAATGGTTTTGTGGGTTCGGCCGTTGTACGTTGTTTGCTGGCGGCCGGTCATGAAGTACGAGGTTTGGTTAGATCGGGAAGTGACCGGCGCAATCTTGATACATTGCCTGTTGAAATCGCGGAAGGTGATTTACGTGATTCTGCTTCATTGAAACAGGCTGTTACGGGTTGTGATAATCTTTTTCATGTCGCTGCAGATTATCGTCTCTGGATCCCTGATCCGCACATCATGTACGACACTAACGTTAAGGGAACTGAAGCCCTGATACTCGCCGCAGCTGAAACCGGGATGAAACGTATAATATACACCAGCAGTGTGGCAACACTGGGATTGAAACGGGATGGCACACCGGCCAATGAAGAAACCTCCTCCTCACTTGAAACGATGACGGGCCATTACAAACGTTCAAAATTTCTGGCTGAGCATGCTGTTAAAAAACTTACAGATGAACATAAACTGCCACTGGTGATTGTGAATCCTTCCACTCCGATTGGTCCGCGTGATATCAGACCCACACCCACCGGGCGTATCGTGCTGGATACACTGTGCGGCCGCATGCCGGCCTATTCTGATGTAGGTTTGAATGTTGTACATGTCGACGATGTTGCACAAGGCCATATACTGGCATACAAACACGGAAAACCCGGCGAACGATATATCCTGGGGGGTGAAAACATGACTCTATTGCAGATATTGCAAACAATAGACGGCATTACCGGCAAAAAAACAAAACGGTTATATCTGCCCCTCAAATTGATGTTGCCCGTAGCCTGGATGATGGAAAAAATTGCAATGATTACAGATATCGAACCGCGTGCAACAGTAGACAGCATACGCATGGCCAAAACCAGAATGTTTTATTCCAGTGAAAAGGCCATGCGGGAACTGGGTTATCAATTCCGGCCGGCAATAGAGGCAATCAAGGATGCCGTGATCTGGTATCAGGAGAATGGTTACTGCAATCCGGCATGATTAACATGAAACCTTTTGATCAAAGACTGGCAAACTTATTAGTTACTCCATTTAAAAATACCCCGGTTCATCCCAATCATCTGACCACAGTTACACTGCTCCTGGGCCAGGCAGCAGCATGGATGTTTGCCATTGCCATCGACTTGGCCTGGATGGCGGCCCTGTTATATATGCTGGCGGTATTTTCTGATCATATGGATGGCGAATTGGCCAGAATGACCGGCAAGACATCTAACTTTGGTCATGATTATGATTACATTGTAGGTGGTATAAATTACACCACCTTGTTCATCGGGATTGGCATTGGATTACATGAACATGGCCTGTGGGCCGTCATCCTGGGTTTTATGGCGGGTCTGTCTAATCCCTTCATACTCTACTTGCGCATGCGCATGGAGTCAGGGCATGGAACAGATGCCGTGGAACATCCGTCCTATGGCGGGTTTGAAATAGAGGATTTTATCTACCTGATAGGTCCAATCACCTGGTTTGCCGGGATTTTCTGGTTTTTTATTCCCTATGCCTTGGGGAACGTGGGTTATCTGATCTGGACTATGAAAGAACATTTTGACTGGGAAAAACGGAACTCGACCTGAAAACACCTGCGCCTGTTCTAACTTTGTCTTCCTCTGCGTTCAGTGATTTTTAGATGATATTTACAGCAGGAGAGTAAAATAAATGTGCCTTCCGTGGCACCGATTCCTTCCGTAACCTTGTAATTATCTGGCGGCTCTTCCTTTACCTGTCATCTTCCATGAACTATTACGCGTAATCCGTCACGATTAAATACTAATGCATGAACAACCGGGTGTCGTCACACTAGTAAGGTAATTTTACAATTTTTTTTATCCTCAAATAAAGGTATAGGAAAGAACTCATACTCAATATAAATGAATTAAATCAAATAGTTATAAGATAAAGCAAGAGATATAACCCCAGCATCAGCACAACCAATAACACTACGAAACCAGTCTGAATTTCCCGGGACAGCGCGCCATGCGGACCATATAATCGCATAACACAATCAGAAAGAATGCCGGTTATTTTCTGTCCCCTTGTACCGAAATAAGCGCCTGCAACAGACAATATGCTGATGATCATCTCCGAAACTTTTGGTAAAGCTTTCCGGTATAACCAGTCAATATCGAGGCTGATAGTCAGGGTACGCTGCATCCACGGTAACATGACAAAAAATGCCAGACCGGAAAACAGCAGTAACTGCAATTGCAACAGCACATGGCCAACTGTATATGGAACAAAATTTACACTGTACGGTAATAACTGGTACAGCAGCCCTGGAGTAATACCTATCAGGATGCAAAGAAACGAAAAAAAGATCATGGCCAGACGCATATTCAACGGTGCCTCCGGAGGCCGCAAACCGGAATCCTCCTGGAAGAAAACAAACCAGGGGAATTTGATCCCCGCATGCAAAAAGACGCCTGCTGATGCTGCCTGTAACAGCAGCCAGATCACAAGCATATGACCATCAGCCGTCGCCTGGGTCATCATGGATTTACTGACAAATCCCGAAGTCAGCGGGAAAGATGAGATGGAAAGTGCACCTATAATACCGCAGGTGCACGTTACCGGCATGGTCTGAAACAACCCCCCCAGATCACTGCACTTGCGCTTGCCGGTCGTGTACAACACGGCACCTGCCGACATCAGCAACAATGCCTTGTAAATGATATGTGTGAAAGCATGGGCAGCTGCGCCATTCAGGGCCAGTTCAGTTCCTATACCAATACCGCAGACCATGAATCCGACCTGGTTGACGATGCTGTAGGCCAGGATACGGCGCATATCATTTTCCAGCAAGGCATAGACAATGCCATAAAAAATCATGAACAGACCGATATAGATGAGTAATTCAGTACCGGGATAACCGCGTAACAGTACATAAACCGCAGCCTTGGTCGTAAAGGCCGAAAGAAATACCATGCCACTAAATGAAGACTCCGGATAGGCATCTGCTATCCAGGCCGATAACGGAGGTGCCCCGGCATTAATCAGAAAACCTGTCAGGATCAACCAGCTACTCAATGACTCAAGGTTCATCGCAGTAAACACAATACCGCCTGTTTCATGGCTGTAGGCAGCAATTCCGCTCATCAAGATGACACCACCCAGCAGATGAATAAGGACATATCTCATGCCTGCATACCAGGAAGCATCCGTCCTTGCTGACCAGACTACCAAAGTTGAAGCCAGTGCCATGATTTCCCAGAACACAAATAAAGTCACCATATCCGCAGCCAACGTAACGCCAATGGCTGACCCGGCATAGATCAGGGCTGTGGATAATTCCTTGTTACTGGCCTGTTTGTAACAATAAAGGACACCTGCAAATGCTGTGATACTGAAAACAATAATGAACAGACGGCTTAATTTATCAACCCGGAAGGGTTCCAGTTCATAACTCAAAAAAGATATTGAATAGTGATTGCCATCAGGGACAGACCAGATAGCAACAAGTGCAATCAACGGGAGCAACAATGCCAGAATTGATCGCCATTTACCTTGCAACAGTGGCAGGATCAAACCACCAATTATGAGGATGAAGGCTGGATGAATATAACTACTTATCATAGTAGTCTTCCTTGCGCTTTAATAACAAGCCCAGCAGTCTGGCAATTACAATCAGGATGACACAGGACATAAATCCATACACCGCATAAAAACCAACAAATTCCACTATTGAAAAATAGGCATGCAGGTGAATGAAAAATTCTGCAATAACTGCGAGCACCAGGATAGAGATGCCTGCTATCCATAATTTGCGGCGCGTTGCGGGTAAATATAACCAGTGTTGTTTCATAATCATCAAACTTTAATGAGTTGTACCAATGATAGAAGTCTCCCGGGCAAAACAAAAAGTAAAATTGTACCCACTGCCGTGAGTGTCAGGGCCAATACGATGGTAAATGGTGCTTCACCATGCGTCTCTTTTTCTTCTTTATCCTCACGGAAAAATGCTACATACACTATCGGCAAAAAATAGGCTGCATTCAGCAAGGTACTGATTACGACAACACTGATTGCAACCCAGCTTTCAACAGCATAGGTGCCCTGCAACAGATACCATTTGCTCAGAAAACCTGCTGTTGGTGGTACACCAATCATGGACAGACTGCCTATGGCAAAGGCCGCCATGGTCCATGGCATGCGCCGGCCTATGCCATCCAGTTGACTGACCTCCGTCTTGTGCGTAGTTACATATATAGACCCTGCCGCAAAGAACAGCGTGATCTTGCCAAAGGCATGTACGGCGATATGGATGGCTGCGGCAAGGATGGAAACCGGGGTAAGGATGGCAGCCGCCATAATCACGTAGGAAAGCTGACTGACTGTAGAATAGGCCAGCCTGGCCTTGAGATTGTCCTGTTTCAGCGCAATGAGAGAAGCAATCAGGATGGTTGCGCCTGCCAAATAGAACAACCAGTCTGCTGCCCCTGTTCTCACCAATTCATCCAAACCAAACAGATATACAGTCAGCTTGACCACAGTAAATACACCGGCCTTCACAACGGCAACAGCATGCAACAAGGCACTAACCGGTGTGGGGGCCACCATGGCTGCAGGCAGCCAGCGATGAAATGGCATTAATGCCGCTTTGCCTACCCCCAAGACATAGAGCACATAGAGGGTGGTTAACAGGCCGGCTGGTAAATCACTATCTACAAATACTCCTCCTTCGGTGAAGTCCAGTGTCCCTGTGATAGACCATGTCCAGATTATGGCCAGCAATAGCAGACAGATAGACGTACCGAGCAGATATCCCAGATATTCACGTCCGGCACGTATGGCCTCCTCTGTACCGCTGTGTGTGACCAGAGGGTAAGTGATCAACGTAATGATTTCATAAAAGACATACAATGAAAACATATTGGCGCTGAAGGCGACACCCATGCTGGCAGCAATGGCCAGTGCAAAACAAACATAGAAACGGGTCTGGTTTTGTTCCTGATTGGCACGCATGTATCCGATGGAATATATCGAGGTGATGATCCACAGGAAACTGCATATTAATCCGAACAGCAGGCCCAGCGGCTCTACATACAGCGCCAGTGAAAGTCCGGCTACAGGTTCAATGATCTCCACGACAAGATGTGTATCATTATCTATCCCTTGATACAGCAACAATACTGCAATAAATAACAGTACTGCAGTTGACAGTGTAATCGCTTCTCGCAAATTACGATGACGTTCACCTGCCAATGCAATGAACACCGCCCCGGCGCCGGGCAGGACAATTACTGATAGTAACAATAATTCTTCAGTCATCATTTTATCCCAAACAACCATTCTGCCGACTGCCTCGCAACATCCACCGTTAATTCTGTATTAATGCCGAAATAGATATTGGCGATGACTAGTATCCAGAGAGGTATCAACATGGACAAGGGTGCTTCTTTCATGTGCGGCTGATTTGCTTCCGGATGGTCTTTTGTCGTGACACTCTGAAAACAGGTCACTTCCACTACACGCCAGATATAAACAACGGCCAGCAATGATCCGGCCACTATGGCAAAGGCCAGCCACCACCAGTCGCGTTCTATCGCCGCCATGATCAAATACCATTTGCTGATAAACCCGACAGTTAATGGAACACCAATCAAACTGAGACCGGCGAGAATAAATGCAGCCATGGTCCATGGCATATACCGGCCCACTCCTTTTAAATCTGAAAGTTGTACGGTATTGAACCGGTAGAAAATACAGCCCATGCACATGAACAATGCGGCTTTGATGATGGCATGATTAAACAGGTGAATAATGCCCGCCAGCAACCCGGTCACCGAGACAAGACTGACACCGAGGATCATGTAACCAATCTGGGCAATGCTTGACCATGCGAGCATGCGTTTGACGTTGGTCTGATAAATCGCGGTGATGGAACCGCTGAAGATCGCCAACAGGGCACTTGCCAGAAATATACGGTCAAGGGTAATGATGTCAAAAACAAAAGTGGTGCCAAAGATAGAAAACAGGATCCTCAACAGAACATAGATAAATACCTTGGTCGTGGTGCTCGCAAGAAATGCCGAGACCACTGAAGGCGCATACGTGTAGGCATTCGGCAACCAGCCATGTAATGGAAACAATGCAAATTTAAGGCTGATTCCGACTGTAAGAAAGGCCAGTGCCGTGATGACTGTACGGGTATTTTCAAGATCCGGAATTCGAACCCCCAGATCAGCGATATTCAATGTACCGGTCATGGCATATAAAAAACCGATACCGATCAGAAAAAACGTTGCCCCTATTGTCCCCAGGATCAGGTACCTGTATGCCGCCATTAATGCCTGCCGTTCCCTGCCCAGGCTGATCATGGCATAAGATGACAATGACGAAATTTCTATGAAGACAAACATGTTAAATACATCACCGGTCACGACTACGCCATATAAACCGGTGAGGTTCAGAAGATAGGCAGTATAAAACAGATAAACCCTGTCTTCGGCAATCTCCTTGATGATACTGCACTTTGCATATGTCATGACGATTGCACCGATACTGGCAACGATCATCAATACAAATGCATTCAGGACATCCAGTCGATATTCTATGCCCCAGGGCGCTGCCCAGCCTCCCAGAAAATAAATGATCTCTCCATGTCCAAGAACCTGCATTAATAACCGATAGGCAGAAAACAGGGTGCCCCAACTGACTGCCAGCACAACATACCACACCAGGGCCTGCTTTCTGATCAGTATGCAGAGAGGCGCAACAACCAGGGGAATGACAACCTGTAATACAAGGAGATGTGATGTGCTCACGAATCTTGATCCATCTTATGGATTTGATCTTCCTCTATTGAGCCATAGGACTTGTGAATACGAACTACGAGGGCAAGTCCGAGTGCAGTAGTGGCAATACCCACAACGATCGCAGTCAGGATCAAGACATGCGGCAACGGGCTGGCATAGGCTGTATATGCTTCGGAATATATTGGCGCTGTCCCCCCTTTCAGATAACCCAGAGAGATAAAAAGGATGAAAACAGAGACCTGAAATATATTGAGGCCAATCAGTTTCTTAACCAGGTTGCCATGTGCGATAACGATATAAAACCCTATCATCATCAACACGATCACGGCCCAGTAATTATATTGACCCAGTATATAGTCCATGTTGATACAGTTATTTTTGGTGTTTTACGTGAAATTCAAAATAAATCCCCGCAGTTCTGCGGGGCATGACTATTATACCGTGTTTTTGACAAGAGTTGAGTATTAACAATCCTGGTCTAAACCAGCCTGCCAAATCAATCTTCCCTTAGGTATAATGCTCACACCATGAAGAATCGAATGTTGTTGACTGCGCTGTTTGTTATCGTCTGTGTTGCGCTGGGCGCCGGGGTAGGTATATACACTTCACGTGACTACACTGCCAGCAATGCTGTAAAACCCGCTGTTGAAGGCTTTCTCTGGCCCAACCCGCGGATAATACAGCCGTTCAGTGTCGTCGATCAACACGGTAACCCGTTTGGTCTGGAAAATTTAACCGGCCAGTGGTCGTTTATGTTTTTTGGATTCACCCACTGTCCGGACATCTGCCCCATCACCTTGTCTTTGCTGAGTCAGGTGCAGAAAAAACTGGCCGAACAGGATACGGCAGACAAAGTACAAATAATCTTTGTTTCTGTTGATCCAAAACGGGATACACCTGAACAGGTCGCAGACTATGTCAGTTATTTCAGCAAAAATCTCATCGGTCTGACCGGTACAGAAGAACAGATTGCGGGTCTGGCCCGGCAGATCGGGGTTGTATATATAGTAAATGATGAAACTGCACCCGGCGATTATTCTGTTGACCACAGTGCTTCGGTGTTTTTGATCTCCCCTGCCGGACAATGGCTCGGGTTATTCTCTGCGCCACATGAAGTTGATGACATCATCAACAGATTTAATACCATCAGTGAATATATCAAAAAACAGGAATAAAAACGCAATGCGGTATTCCTCCGGATTTTTATTTTTTATATTGATTGCCGTTCAATCTGTATTTGCCCAAAACAGCATTGAAATCACAGATGTCTGGATAAACGAAGCACCACCTACCGTGAAGATACTTGCCGGATATTTTACAATCAATAATCATTCAGATGATCCGGTAGATCTGGTAACTGCTCATAGTCCTTCATTTCAAAAGATTGAATTTCATCTTACAGAAACACAGGATGGAGTAGCCCGCATGCAGAAACTGGAAACAATCTCCATCCCGGCACAATCTGATTTCAGTTTTTCTCCCGGTGAATACCATTTGATGTTATTCAATCCAGTGAAAACTACAAAGGCTGGCGAGATGATCTCGCTACAACTGACTTTTTCAAATGGTACCAACATTGATGTTGAAGCCGAGGTCAAACGCAGCGAATTACCGCCACATCACCATCACCACTGAACCATTCACCCCCTTCTCCCTACGGGAGAAGGGACAGGAATGAGGGATATACTAATAACTTGAACACACAAAAATCTGCCAACCCAGTGGAATATTTAAAGGTATTACCTCAATACCTAATCCCGCAACACACTCTGTCACGGGCCGTATATCGCATTACTCGCTGTGAATGGAAACCGCTGAAAAATTTTCTGATTAAATCCTTTGTTTCCTGGTTCAAGGTAGATATGTCCCTGGCAAAACAACCCGACGGCACTGTCTATAAACACTTTAATGATTTCTTTACCCGTGAACTGAGATCGGATGCCAGGCCGATTGTGCCGGGCAAGATAACAGTTATCTCTCCTGTCGATGGCAGTATCAGCCAGATTGGAAAAATTAATTCAGGAGAAATCTTCCAGGCCAAAGGCCGTTCGTATGATCTCGATGCATTACTGGCAGGTGATTATGAAATGGCAGAAAATTTCAAAGATGGACAATTCGCCACGTTGTACCTGTCACCACGCGATTATCACCGCATCCACATGCCGCTGGACGGCAAGCTGATCAAAATGACCTATGCCCCCGGTAAACTTTTCGCAGTAAATAACCATACGGCAAAAGTCGTAGAACAGCTATTTGCCAGAAATGAACGGATTATTTCATATTTTGAAACGGCTATCGGCTCTATGGCCATAATCATGGTCGGCGCGATGAATGTCGGCAGCATGGAAACTGTGTGGGCCGGTGAAATTACTCCAACAAATAACAGAAGCATTACAATAATGGATTATAACGACCGGCAAATATACCTTAAACGCGGCGATGAAATGGGCCGCTTCAACATGGGGTCGACTGTTATTGTTCTGTTTGGAAAAAACCGTGTACATTGGTTGCCGGGCCTGCAACCCGATCAATTGATTACGATGGGGACGACGATAGGCAAGATTCAATGCCAGTAATCAGATTCATCTGTTGTATTTTATTTGATCAATGCAGCCAGACACAAAGTCATTAAAAATCCCGGCATTAATCCTATCACCAGTAATGCGAGTCCATTGATACTCAAAGCCAACCGCATCTGTCTTGACGCCTTGATGGCGGTCATGTTTTCCGCCTTGTCGAAATACATCAGTTTCACAATGCGCAGATAATAATAAGCACCGATTATTGCGAATACGACAGCGAGCGCAGCCAGCCAGACATACCCCATATCGACAATTTCCTTCAGCACAAACCATTTGGCCCAAAAACCAAGGAAAGGTGGTACACCGGTCATGGAAAACATCAGGATCAGCATGATAAAGGCAAACCAGGGACTCTTGTCTGACAACCCCTTGATATCATTAAGGTTATCCGATTCAAAACCCTTGCGACTCAGAAGGATGATGACCCCGAAGGCGCCAGCACTCATGAGTGCGTAGGTGATGACATAAAACATGGCGGCGGCATAACCTGCTTCAGTACCGGACAGGATCCCCAGCAATAGAAAACCAACATGTGCGATAGTGGAATAGGCCAGCATCCGTTTGAGGTTGGTTTGCGAAATGGCAATGATGTTACCCGCCGCCATGGACAGGATGGCAAGTATGACCAGCATCTGCTGCCAGTCGATCAACAACGGTTGCATACCATCCACCAGTAAACGGATGGCCATGGCAAATGCGGCAATCTTGGGTGCGCTGCTGATAAATAATGTCACTGCAGTTGGTGCACCCTGGTAAACATCCGGGATCCACATGTGGAAAGGCACGGCCCCCAGTTTGAAAGCAATACCAACGATAATAAATACCAGCCCGAATACCAGCAGTATATTCTGTTCTGTCTGGACAGCGAGCATGTGTGATAACTGATTAAGTTCCAGCGTTCCGGTAACGCCATAGAGTATCGAGATACCATAGAGCAACATGCCTGATGCCATTGAACCGAGGACAAAATATTTCATGGCGGCCTCGGATGCTGCCTGTGACTCCTTGCGCATGGCGACCATGGCATACAAAGATAACGATAATAATTCCAGCCCGAGATAAACAGTCAACAGGCTGTATGCCGAAATCATCACCATCATGCCGAGCACGGCAAACAGGCCCAGCACAAAATATTCACCCTGCATCCATTCATGTTTTTTCAGATATTCGTGTGAATACAGAAATACAATAAGACTGATGATGCAGACAACAACCTTCAGCATTGTGCTCATCGGATCACTGACAAATGTTTTACCGAATGCGTAAGAAGTCTCTCCTGTATATAAATATATCGCCACCGAAGCGGCAACAATGAGGATCAACTGCGCAAGACCATAGGTAATATTCCGCCCGGAGTCTTTGCTGAAGGTATCAATCACCAACAGGGCACAGGCACTGGCCAGTAATATGACCTCGGGCAATGCCAGCATTATGTCAGTCGACCAGTTCATAGGCCTGCCACCTTGGATTGCAATACGTGTTCGAACAGGTGCGCGAGTGTCGGGTGCATAATCTCAAACAATGGCGCCGGCCACAGACCGAATAACAATACAGCCACAGCCAGCAGGGCCAGAATCAATGTCTCTCTTGAATTAATATCCTTGAGTTCAGCGACATTATCATTGGCAACATCACCAAAAATCACGCGCTTGTATAACCATAAGGTATAGGCCGCCCCAAGAATCAGGATGGTTGCAGCCAGGAAGGCGATCCAGAAACTGGACTGATAACTTGAAAGGATCACCAGAAATTCCCCGACAAATCCTGAAGTACCGGGCAAACCGGAATTGGCCATGGCAAATAACATCATGAATGCAGCAAAGTGTGGCATGGTATTGACCACACCACCATAATCCTTGATTTCGCGGCTGTGCACGCGGTCATACATCACACCAACGCACAGGAATAATGCACCGGAGATAAAACCATGCGAAATCATCTGCATCATGGCCCCTTCCAGTGCCATGATCCCGCCACCTGTGGAATTGGTCGCAACATAAATGCTGAAACCTATAAAAAGTCCCAAGGTTACAAAACCCATATGCGAAATTGAAGAATAGGCAATGAGTTTCTTCATATCCTGCTGTACCAGTGCGACAAAGCCGATATAAACGATCGCGACCAGTGAGAGAACAATCATGAAGTTGGCAAAATACAGACTTGCATCCGGTACGATGGGCAGGCTGAACCGCAAAAAGCCATACCCTCCCATCTTCAGCAGGATTGCCGCCAGGATTACGGAACCACCGGTTGGTGCCTCCACATGTGCATCCGGTAACCAGGTATGTACCGGCCACATCGGAATCTTGACGGCGAAGGCCAGCAGGAAGGCAATAAAGATCAGCTTCTGTGCTGTAGCGCCAAGTTGCAAATGTTGTAAATCAATAATATTGAAACTTTCTGCCTGGGAATACAGATATAGAAATGCCACCAGCATGAAGACGGAACCCAGAAATGTATAAAGGAAAAACTTGATGGTGGCATAGACACGCCGTGGTCCGCCCCATACACCAATGATCAGGAACATCGGGACCAGCATTGCCTCCCAGAAAACATAAAACAGGATTGCATCAAGGGCGGCAAATACCCCGTTCATCAACCCTTCCAGGATCAGGAAGGCCGCCATGTATTGTGACAGCCTCTTCTCAATAACTTCCCAGGCGGCAAGTACGACCAACACTGTCATAAAAGTCGTCAGGATAATCAGCGGAACAGCTATGCCATCCACACCCAGATGATAATTTATCGAAAAAGGTTTGATCCACGGTGCAAGTTCAACAAACTGCATCTCATAGCTGCTGGTATCGAAATCTATAAAGAGAAAAACAGACAGCACAAAAGTAATGGTGGAAATACCCAGTGCCAGATATTTGACTGTCTCCTCCTGCCGGTCTCCGGCATAAAGCACCCAGATGCCACCGAGTATCGGCGCCCAGATCAGCAGACTTAATATTGGCAGTTCGGTCAGCATTCTGTGTAGTTCCTAGATCAGCTTGTGTACGAAGATGGCCAACAGTAACAACAGGCCGATAATCATGCTGAAGGCGTAATGATACAGGTATCCGGTCTGCACTTGACGGACCACCCCGGAGAACCATCTGACCGCCAGCGCTGAACCATCCACCAGTACGCCATCGATAATTTTTACATCGCCGATTTGCCATAACAACCTGCCGATGTTTCGTGTGCCACCCGCAAATACAAACTGGTTCAGATCGTCCAGACCATATTTCCATAACAGGAATTGATGAACGGGTTTGAATATATTTGCGAACTTTTCAGGCAGTGCAGGAAATTTGATATACAGGAACCATGCCACGACTATCCCGGCAAAGGCCAGGTAGACCGGGGGCTGTTGGAACGCATGCAAGGTGAAACTGACTACTCCGTGATAGTTTTGCCCCATCCCGGCAAGCACCCCATGTTGACTGGCCACAACTATCGCATCGCCAAAATATCCTTCAAACAACATGGGACCGATAAACCAGGCACCTATCATTAACGAAGGAATGGCAAGGACCACAAGCGGTACGGTGACCACTGCAGGCGTCTCATGCAAATGTTCCCAGGTATGCCGGTCCATCCGCTCCTTGCCGTGAAAAGTCATGAAGAACAGGCGGAAACTGTAGAGCGCGGTAATGAATACCCCCGTCAGTACGGCATAATAGGCAACTCCTGCCGCAGGCAGGGTTGAGGCATGGACAGCCTCTATAATGGCATCTTTGGAGAAAAACCCTGAGAATCCAGGAAACCCGATCAATGCAAGCGCTCCTATAAGACAGGTAAACCAGGTGATGGGCATGTATTTATACAGACCACCCATCTTGCGCATGTCCTGTTCATGATGCATGGCGATGATAACGGAACCGGCAGCGAGGAACAGTAAAGCCTTGAAGAAGGCATGTGTCACCAGATGAAAGATCGCAGCGGCATAAGCCGAGGCGCCGAGTGCCACTGTCATATAACCCAGTTGCGATAAAGTTGAATAAGCCACGACACGTTTAATGTCATTCTGAACCAGGCCCAGCAGCCCCATGAAGAAGGCTGTAATGGCGCCAATGATCAGAACAAAATTCAATGCTGTTTCGGAAAGCTCATATAAAGGTGACATACGTGCCACCATGAAAATGCCGGCAGTCACCATGGTGGCTGCATGGATCAAGGCGGAAATTGGTGTCGGGCCTTCCATGGAATCCGGCAGCCAGACATGTAAGGGGAATTGTGCTGACTTGCCCATGGCACCGATAAAGAGGCATATACAGATCACAGTCATCAATGACCATTCATGACCATTGAATATAGTCACTGTGGTCTCTGCGAGTCCGGGAGCCTGTCTGAATACTTCACTGTAATCCAGTGTGTTGAAACACATGAACACTGCAGCGACACCTAACAGAAAACCGAAGTCCCCTACCCGGTTCACCAGAAATGCCTTGAGGCTGGCGAAAATTGCCGATTCGCGCTTGTACCAGAAACCAATCAACAAATATGACACAAGACCAACCGCTTCCCAACCGAAGAACAATTGCAGGAAATTATTGGACATTACCAGCATAAGCATGGAGAAGGTAAACAGCGACATATAACTGAAGAAGCGCTGATAACCGGGATCATCATGCATGTAGCCGATGGTATAGATATGGATCATCCATGATACAAATGTGACAACCACCATCATTGTGACCGAAAGCTTGTCCACCAGAAAACCAGCTTCCAGCCGCAGTTCGCCGCTTACCAGCCATGTATAGACTGTGGCGTTATAAATTTCCCCGCCATCAAACATGATATGTTTATATGCGATCAATGACAGAATACAGGAAATACCGACACCGATAATGGTTACCCAATGGGCGCCACTCCGGCCGACAGTCTTTCCAAACAGTCCGGCGATGATAGAACCAATTAATGGGGCCAGTACTATCCAGAGGTAAATTGTTCCCATGTTATCTGTCATGATATAGCCCGTATGTTGCATGAGTATCCCGGATGATGGCGCAGGACTGGTGTTTATTCTGCGTTCTCGCGACAGAAAGCATAGCCTTGGCTATGGTTGAAGGAGCATGTGCGTGGAGTAAGCGCCAGGTCAAGCCAGGGCCGGGATAGGCTATTTGTAATGTCATAGCAGTGATATATGTATTCTGATATTTCTTATAAGCAGTCATTATTCAAATCTTGTTCTACCGGACTCATACAATATACGGGCTCAACCTTTCATGGAATTCAAATCATCGACATTGATGGTCCGTCTGTTTCTGAACAGCACTACCAGTATAGCGAGACCGATGGCCGATTCTGCAGCTGCAACAGTCAGGATAAAAAATACAAATACCTGGCCGGTAATATCATGCATGAAATGCGAGAAGGCGATGAAGTTCATGTTGACAGCCAGCAGCATCAGCTCGATGCACATCAACAGAACGATCATATTTTTACGGTTAATAAATATCCCGGCCACACTGATGCAAAAAAGTATCGCGGCAAGGATCAACACATCGGATAATATGATCATTGCTGCTGCTCCGATTGCATTTTGATGATCTTCAACCGGTCTTCCTTTTTGACCTGTACCTGCAAGGCTGGTTGTTGCGTCTTGGTACTGCGCGGTTTGCGCATAGTCAATGCAATAGCGGCAATAATCGCCACAAGCAGAATCGCACCGGCAATTTCAAACGGATATAAATATAGTGTATAGAGTGCCTTGCCAAGCTCCGTGGTATTACTGTAGTCCGGAGCATGGGACACTACCGGGCTGACTCCTTCGGTCCTGAAATAACCCGATCCGACGACCAGGCCCATGGCGATCATCATCAGCAAGGCGACAACAATACCAAGCGGCAGATAACTTGCAAAACCCTCACGCAAACGGGTGAGATTGATATCCAGCATCATGATTACGAACAGGAACAACACCATCACAGCACCGACATAAACCAGCACCAGTGCAATTGCCAGAAATTCAGCTTCGAGCATTAACCAGATCGCAGCACTGGAAAAAAATGAGAGCACCAGAAACAATGCGGCAAACACCGGATTACGTACGGTGATCACCATGCTGGCGGAAAATATCAACAGCCCCGCAAAGATATAGAAAATTGCCTGTACGATCATTATTTATTGTTCGTTATTTTAATTTTATTATTTATCACTTATTACTAATCATCAATCACCTGTACATTGAATCTCTCGCCCGGTCTTCTGCTATCTGTTTCTCTGCCAGATCCCCGATCTCAAGTAATCTCTGTTTGGTCATCAACAGATCACCCCGTTGTTCCCCGTGATATTCAAAAATACGTGTCTCGACAATGGAATCGACCGGACAGGACTCCTCACAGAAACCGCAGAAGATACACTTGGTCAGGTCAATATCATAACGCGTCGTACGACGCGTTCCGTCTTCACGCTGTTCCGATTCAATGGTAATGGCAACTGCCGGACACACCGCCTCACATAATTTACAGGCTATGCAGCGTTCCTCTCCATTGGGATAACGGCGCAACGCGTGCAGGCCCCGGAACCGTGGCGACAGGGGCGTCTTTTCCTCAGGGTACTGGACAGTGATCTTGCGCCTGAATAAATGCCTGCCAGTCAGATGCAGGCCCTTGAACAAATCCCAGAGGAACAGGCTTTGAACGTAATTTTTAGTAGTCTCTAACATTCATATCTCGTATCTCGTATCTCGTATCTGGTATCTGG
>MGYU01000025.1 GCA_001801885.1 Gammaproteobacteria bacterium RIFCSPLOWO2_12_47_11 | reverse complement strand
AAACTTCTGCAAGAAGTTGACCGGATTGCTGCCATTCAAAATAAATGTTCAAAGGTAACAAAAGGCCATCATGTCCGCCACGCCTAAACCCCGTTTCCAGGAGATCCAGTACGGATTCACCCGGCATATCCGTGATCCGGAAAATCAACCGGCCCCACCGGACATTGAAGACCGTCGCATGGAGATCTACCGCGGACTGTTGTACCGTAATGTAGAAGGATTTATTGCCAACAGTTTTCCGGTACTGCGCAGGATCACGCCGGATGATCGCTGGCATGTGATGATCCACGACTATTTCAAACGTCACCATGCGCACACCCCGTTATTCCCGAAGATGCCGCAGGAATTCCTGCAATATCTGGAACAGGAACGCGATGCGGAAGATGATCCACCCTTCCTGCTGGAACTGGCCCATTATGAATGGATAGAACTCGCGGTCTCGCTGGATACCCGGGACATCAGTTGGACAGGTATCAATCCGGCCGGTGATTTACTGGAAGGGATACCGGTCATGAGCCCGCTGGCCTTGCCATTGAGCTACCAATTCCCTGTCCATACCATCAGTCCGGAGTTCCAGCCACAGGAAACGCTTGGCCAACCAACCTACATCGTGGTCTATCGTGACCGACATCATAAGGTGGGTTTTACCGAACTGAACGCGGTTTCCGCCCGTCTGCTGGAAATGATCCGGATGGATACCGGCCAGACTGGCCACAGACTTCTTGAAAGCATTGCAGCAGAACTCAAACACCCCAACCCTGGGGTCGTGATCAGGGGTGGTCTTGAAACTATGCAGAATCTCTTACAGAAAGATATCCTGCTCGGCGTAAAATTAGCCAATCAGGCAGGAAGATTCCAGTAATAATCTGATATTGATCATCAGCCGGGGGTACAGTCCATGATATCGGATCAATTCCAGAGTTTTGTATTTACCACCCTTGAGTTCATGGTGGCGTTGTTTGTATTTATGATCGGGGTTGCGGTTATTGTGGTTATCATTGTCTATATACTCGACGTCAGCCAGACCAAACAGGCGATAAGACGTAATTACCCCGTTGTCGGTCACTTCCGTTATTTCTTCGAAAAGCTGGGCGGATTTTTCCGCCAGTATTTCTTCGCCATGGATCGGGAAGAGATGCCATTCAACCGGGCGCAACGATCCTGGGTCTACCGTGCTGCAAAAAACCTCGATAACACCATTGCCTTTGGCTCTACCCGCGATCTGAGGGTGCCCGGGACAGTACTGTTCGTCAACTGCCCGTTCCCCACGCTGGGTATAGATGCAGTCGCACCGGAGCTGGTCACAGTTGGACCTGATTGCAGGAAACCCTATACCACATCCTCTTTCTTCAATATTTCCGCCATGAGCTACGGTGCCATCTCGAAACCTGCCGTACTTGCATTGTCCAACGGGGCACGCCTGGCTGGTTGCTGGATGAATACGGGTGAAGGTGGATTATCTCACTATCATCTTGAAGGTGGAGCAGACCTTGTTTTTCAGATGGGAACCGCAAAATACGGCGTGCGTGATCTGGAAGGACATCTCTGTGATAACAAATTGCGGGAACTGGCCAGTCATCCGCAGATTAAAATGTTTGAGATCAAATTAAGCCAGGGTGCCAAACCAGGCAAGGGCGGCATCCTGCCGGGTGGCAAGGTAACAGAAGAGATTGCACACATACGCGGCATCCAGGCGGGCAAGGATTCCATCAGCCCGAACCGTTTTCCGGAGATTGCCAACAACCAGCAACTGCTGGACATGATCGAACACATTCGTAGCGTGACTGGCCTGCCGATCGGTTACAAGGCAGTGATAGGTTCTTCTGTCTGGTTAGATGAACTGTTCACCGAAATAAACAAACGTGGTATAGAGAGTGCACCCGATTTTATTACTGTTGACAGCGCCGAAGGCGGTTCGGGTGCCGCACCCATGCCATTGATGGATGATATGGGACTGCCGTTACGTGAAAGTCTTCCCATACTGGTCGATAAATTGAATGAGCATGGTCTGCGCGACCGGGTCAAGGTCGTTGCCTCCGGAAAACTCGTCACGCCCGCCGATGTGGCCTGGGCACTTTGTATCGGTGCTGATTTTATCAATACCGCCCGTGGCTTCATGTTTGCCCTGGGTTGTATACAGGCATTGCAATGTAATAAAAATACCTGTCCGACGGGTATTACAACCCATAACAAGAAACTGCAACACGGACTGGTGCCTGAGGAAAAGGCAGTGCGGGTGATGCACTATCAGAAAAATATGGTCAAGGAGGTCGGGACACTTGCGCATTCCTGTGGCGTTGAAAGTCCGCGGCAGTTACGTCGTCATCATGCGCGGATAGTGACAGACAATGGTTTGTCCATAGCCCTGTACAAATTACATCCCGATGTGGTACCCAAATCGATGAAATCAGTTGCCTGAAAAAAGATTCAAGACTCAAAAAATCAGCTACAGCCATTTACCCATGGAGAACAGATGACAGCTTTAATCCGATTACTGAATTTTGCACAGGACATTCTTGACAAGACCCGTGAACACCTTGCATTTATTGGCTCAGTACTGTTGCGTATTTATCTGGTACCGATCTTCTGGGTGGCGAGTAATAACAAGTGGAATCCGTTTGATAAAGACAGTTCATTGCAAAACACCATAGACTGGTTTGGCAATCCGGACTGGGGGCTTGGTTTACCCCTGCCGGCGCTTAACGCCTACATGGCCTGGTCGGCTGAATTTTTCGGGGCCATTCTGCTGGCACTGGGACTGGCCACACGCTGGATATGTATACCGTTGATGATCACCATGGTTGTGGCTGCTGTGACTGTTCATATCAATAACGGCTGGCAGGCCATTCACGATCCGATGAGCCCATATGCCTCGGCCAATGCCGGTGAAGCCATTGAACGTCTGGGACGTGCCAGGGATATTCTGAAAGAACATGGCAATTACAACTGGCTGACCGAACATGGAAATTTTGTGGTCTCCAATAACGGCATTGAATGGGCAGCCACATATTTTATTATGCTGCTGGCCTTGTTTTTCCTTGGTGGAGGAAAATATATCAGTGTCGACTACTGGATTGCACGTCATTACCGTAAAACATGATTTGTCTTAAATCACATGGTAATGATACAGGGATGTATCGTACCCTGGTGATCATGTTTTTATGCTGAGCGTTAATGCTTTCCTGTTTTTCATGTTGCTGCTGCTGGTGGCTGCGCTCCTTGCCCCCCTCATTGAAAAACTGAAAATCCCGTTCAGTATTTTCCTGATTTTACTGGGATACGGCAGTTCCGAGATCGCAACCAAAAACTTTGGCATTGATATTGGAATCAACTGGGAAAATTTCAGACCATTAATCATTCACTTTATATTGCCCATCCTGATTTTCCAGGCGGCGATCATGACGGATATCCGGGCACTCAAGGAAAATATCCTGCCTGTTTTTATGCTCGCATTGCCGCTATTACTGGTATCTGCCGGTATCATTGCCATCGGAGTCTATTACAGCATCGATCATCCCGCAGGTTTTCCCTGGATAGCCGCATTGTTGGCCGGGGCGATATTATCGGCCACTGATCCATCTGCAGTCCTGGCCCTGCTCGGAAAATATGGTGCTCCCAAACGTCTGATTCTCTTACTGGAAAGTGAGGGTTTGTTCAATGATGCCACATCCATTGTTTTATTCGGCATTTTACTGACTGTAGCATTGACCGGCAGTGAACAGGGTAATAACTGGATGACTGCCGGAATGCAGTTTCTGACTATTTTCTGCGGTGGCATAGCAGCGGGAGCGATAACAGGAGTGGTTGCCCATTTCATTATCAGGATCCATGATTCGGAATATATTCACATCCTGGTCACAATCATCAGTGCTTATATCTCGTTTATCCTTGCCCAGGATTTTCTCAATTTATCCGGTGTTATGGCGGTGTTGTCTACCGGTTTGACTGTCCGCATACTCAACCGGCAGATTGAGACGAGGCAATCCCAGAAATTTGTGGATGATTACTGGAGATTCACCGCCTCAGTAGCGGAGACATTAATTTTCCTGCTCGCCGGTGTCACAATCACGCTATCGATGTTTACCAATCAATGGCTGGCGACGCTGATAGGTATTGCAGCGTGCATTGTTGCGCGGACATTGATTATCTTTGGCAGCTTTCCCTTGTTTAATCTGGTATCGGTGGCCAACCCAATTTCTATGAAACAACAACTGGTACTGACGTGGGGAGGGGTGAGGGGAACCATTACGCTGGCACTGGCGTTGTCCCTGCCGCTCAGTCTGGATTACTGGTACACCATACAATCCATTGCCTATGGTGTGGTGCTGTTTACCCTGTTTGTACAGACCACGACCATGATCCCGCTGATTAAAAAACTGAATTTAAAAAACGGGCAATAATGCAGTTGGCTGAAATATCTGAATTACCTGAACAACAACCATGAGACGTAAATGATCAGCAGAACCAGAACAGGCACTACAACAATAAACACTTTGCGCGCACTGCCGATAATCTGTGCACTTTTGTCCTGTAACATCTCGGCCCGGTCCTGTATCCGTTGCGTCTGTTCCATTTGCTTCCTGAAGATTTCAAACTGCTCTTTCTGGATGGCCAGCGCCTCAGCCTGGCGTTCCAGCTGTAATTTCTGGTTGTCCCGGATCTCTTTTAGCAAATCAACGTGTTCTTTATTGTCCATGATTTATTTTCGTTTGTTCTGTATCCGCAAGCGCAGTGCATTCAGTTTGATAAAACCACTGGCATCCTTCTGATCATAGCTGCCGCCATCATCTTCAAATGTGGCGATGGTCGCATCGAACAGGCTGTCTTTCTCGGACTTGCGGCCGGTCACAGTCACATTACCCTTATAAAGCTTGAGCCGTACGACACCGTTCACGCGAGTTTGTGTTTTATCGATCAATACCTGTAACGCTTCGCGTTCCGGGCTCCACCAGTAACCGTTGTAGATCAGGCTGGCATAACGCGGCATGAGATCATCCTTGAGATGTGCAAGTTCGCGATCCAGCGTGATGGATTCAATTGCCCGGTGTGCTTTCAGCATGATGGTGCCGCCCGGCGTTTCGTAACAACCCCGTGACTTCATACCGACATAACGGTTCTCAACGATGTCCGTGCGGCCGATACTGTGTTTACCGCCGATTTTATTCAGCATTGCCAGCACCGTGGCCGGTGACATTTTTTTGCCATTAATCGCAACGATATCGCCATGGGCAAACGTGAGTTCGATCATCTCGGCCTTGGCGGGTGCTTTTTCCGGTGACGCCGTCCAGCGCCACATGGATTCTTCCGGTGCCTGCCAGGGATCTTCCAGTACCCGGCCTTCATAGGAAATATGCAGCAGATTGGCGTCCATGGAGTAGGGTGAACCGCCCTTGTGTTTGGCCTCAATCGGGATCTTGTGTTGCGCGGCATATTTCAGAAGTTTCCCGCGGGAAGTCAGATCCCATTCACGCCAGGGAGCGATGACCTTGATATTCGGGTTTAATGCATACGCGCCGAGTTCGAACCGCACCTGGTCATTACCCTTGCCGGTGGCGCCATGGGCAACAGCATCCGCCCCTGTTTTTTTCGCAATCTGCACCAGCTGTTTGGCGATCAATGGCCGGGCTATGGAAGTGCCCAGCAGATATTCACCTTCATAAATGGTATTGGCCCGGAACATCGGGAACACAAAATCACGCACAAACTCCTCTTTCAGGTCTTCGATAAAGATTTCCTTGACACCCAGTTTTTTCGCCTTGGCCCGTGCCGGTTCCAGCTCTTCGCCCTGGCCGAGGTCGGCGGTGAAGGTCACCACTTCGCAGTTATAGGTGTCTTGCAGCCACTTGAGGATCACGGAGGTGTCCAGGCCACCGGAATATGCCAGGACTACCTTGTTTACGTCGGCCATGCCAATCAACTCCACGGGGTTGTTCGGGAAAACCCGTGATTCTACTGGTCACGCAGGATGATTTACAGCGCTGCGACAGCCTGTGACGACGAAGCGGCAACACCTGACGGCGGCCTGCCCCACTCGACTCGCTTCGGGACGCCGCTGCAGGCAGCGCTACAACGGGGTTTCAGGCGTTCCGGCAACCTCGGCGACACGCGCCAACGCCACGGTTACCCGGCGGTTCTTGGCGCGATTGGCTTCACTGTTATTCGGCGCCAGCGGATAACGCTCGCCATGAAAGCGCAGGGTGATCTGTTCGGCCGGCACACCATTGGTTTTCAGATACTCCATCACCGCCAGGGCGCGGCGCCGCGACAGGTCGCGATTGGTCAGGCGATTGCCACTGTTGTCGGCATGCCCGTCGAGCTCGATGCGATTGACGCTGGGGTCGGCCTTGAGGTAACTCAGGATGATGTCCAGCTTGGCCTGGGCCAGCGGCGCCAGATCCACGCCACCGCCCGGAAAGCCGACATGGGACTGGCGGATCTGCTCGAAATTGACCGGCAGCAGCTTGGCCGTACAGGCCAGATAATCGTTGTACGCCTTGCGGAATCTGACCGGCAGCAAGCGCACTTCGAGGCTGTCGCCAGCCTGCCGGGTGCGATG
>MGYU01000024.1 GCA_001801885.1 Gammaproteobacteria bacterium RIFCSPLOWO2_12_47_11 | reverse complement strand
CATGGCCAGATCCACACCATCCACCAGCACCCGGCCGCTTTCCGGTACATAAAGCCGTTGTATCAATTTGGCCAGCGTACTTTTGCCGGAACCGGAACGACCAACGATCCCAATAATTTCGCCGGGGTGCACCTGTAATGAAATGTTACGCAGGACCTCCGGGCCATCCGGCCGATACCGGAAAGTGACTCCATCAAAACTTACGCGGCCTGCAAGCTGCGGTAACGAGGCCCGCCCAGGAGAATAGGTGGGTTCCGGTTTGACATTTAATATATCACCCAACCGCTGTACCGAGATGCCGGCTTGTTGAAAGTCCTGCCAAAGTTGTACCAGACGCAGTATAGGACTACTGACCCGGGCCGCTAGCATATTAAATGCCACCAGTTGCCCAACACTCAAATCACCGTTTATAACCAGCCTGGCGCCAATCCAGAGGATCAATAATATCGTGAGCTTGTTAATAAATGATGCGACCTGACCCGAAATATTACCCAGATTGGTAGCCATGAAACTGGCCCTGACGTAGGCGGCCAATTGTTCTTCCCAACGACGCTGGCTTTGTGGCTCAACAGCACTGGTCTTGAGTGTTTCAATGCCGTTAATCGATTCCACCAGAAAGGCCTGGTTTTCAGCACCCCGATTGAATTTTTCGTGCAATCTTGCCCGCAGGATGGGTGTTATTACTATTGCCAATAAAATATAAAAAGGAATGGTACCCAGGACCACATAAGTCAATATCGGGCTGTAAAGATACATCACAGCAAAAAAGACAAAGGTAAAAAACAGATCGATAATCAATGTTACTGCAGAACCAGTAATAAAATTGCGGATACTGTCCAGTTCCCGGACACGGGCTACTGTGTCACCCACGCGTCTGGCCTGGAAATAATTCAGAGGCAATCTGAGCAGATGTCTGAACAGATCTGCGCCCAGTGCGACGTCTATGCGATTGGTGGTATGGGAAAAGACATAATTACGCAGACCATTCAGCAATACATCAAAAACATAAACTACCAACAGACCCACCGCGAGCACATCCAGTGTGGTCAACCCCCGGTGCACCAGGACCTTATCGATGACGACCTGGAAAAATAATGGCGTAATCAAGGCAAATAACTGGATAAAGAATGAGGCCAGCAGTACCTCACCCAACAGTTTCTTGTATTTCCATATGAACGGTACAAACCAGGAGAAATCAAAACGCCTGAATTCACCCAGCAGACCGGCCCGTTTCGTTAAGAGAATTAGTTTTCCATTCCATTTTTTCTGGAAATCTTCTGAAATAATGGCCAGTGGGCGTTTTTCCAGCGGATCCTGAACCAGTACCTTATCATCCTTAACTTGTGCCAGTATGAAATAATGCCCGTCGTTATGCTGGGCGATGGCTGGTAGTTGTATTCTGTTTAAACAGGACCAGTCAAAAATAATTTCTTTAGCCTTGAGACCAAGAGACTTTGCGGCCCTGAGTATTTCTGTGGTTGTGAATTCCTTACCTGATACACCGAACTGGTGGCGGAGTTGTGAAAGATTGGCAGGCAGTCCATGTAAATGTGAAATAATAACAATACAAGCGAGACCTGTATCCAGCTTGTCCGTGTCCGTAGTTTGTTCCATCGTTCCTGCTATCCTTAATACAGTAGTATATGCCTTTATACTTTGATGCTTGGCTGCACAATTGAATGTACAGCCGCCCCTTGACATTAGGATAGCAACACTTTACGGATATGAGAAGCCAGATATCAGGAAATAATATATCCGGATCACTGGCTGATACGGATTCAGTGGAATATCAATATTTTACTGCATCACTCCATGTCGAAGTCCGTTTTGTCACCGTTTTTGTTATCCACCAGCAGTTCATCCGTGAAAGGGGTTTTACTTCTACTGATCCTGAAGGATGGGACGGTGATATCTTCACAGCTGGGTTGTTTTTCTGACGGCCTGGCTGCTCTGGCAATATCTATCAAGTCATGATGATATTGTTTCAACTCCGCAATAAACTCTTCCCTGATAACAGGTGTAACCGGAATCACGTTCATGCCGAATTTCAGCCGTTGTATCAGGTTAGGCATGACCGGCTCCAGGTTCAGTTTGTCTTTAGCTGAAATCTCTTTGCCTATGCAATTTACAAGATCATCAATCACTTCTACGGCATGTACCCAGGCCTGGGAATCAACACCCACCTTGATGTAGATTTTCAAAAGCAGTTTGCTCCAGTGATTAAAAAGAAAATCCCTGATAAATACCGGCATAGTCGTATCGCCAAGATGTTTCGTGATCTCGTTTCTGATGATGCGATTGGCAACGATAAAATAATTCTTGTCCCTGGTAATGCCGGCATCGTGCCGGGTATGATTTTGCGGGTTTCCGGCTGCATCTGTCAGCATGTAAGTGTTAGAGACAGGCCTGGTCTCCGTGCTGATCTTTTTCTCACACAGTAATGTATCTATGTCCACATAAGCAGTATGCAGGCTTGAGGTTACATATTTCTCAAACAGCTTGAACAGGATCAGTTTTATCTCGATTCCTGACTCAATATTCTGACATGCCTTCTGAAATGCGGTGCAGACTGTTTCCGGCCGGACCGGGTTCAGGCGTTTTTCTACTTTCTCACTGCTGAGTAATTCACACATGCGTTGGTCCAGGGTAAATAATGCCTCGTGGCAATCATGCCGGACCTTTCCAACCGTGGCATTCAATGCGATGGATTCCTCAATATCAATTTCCTTGTCAGCGCTTTTTTCTGATACAGAATCATCACTGTTTATATTCATACTAATAGAATTACTAAACAGGTTTGAAAAATTCTCTTTGAAGTCAGCTTCAATGGATGTCCTTTTCAGGCGTACTTCGCGCATGGCATTGAAATAATAATGATGTTCAGACGGGCCGCTTTTCTGCACCAGATCAAACAGGATATCGTCTGCCATATTCAGCATGACAGACAAACCATGTGACAGGCGATCTGTCATCAAGTCGCGGCATTCATTCAGCAGTTCCAGTGAATCTGTATTCAATTTGTTCATATGGGTTTTGTAACTCGCCATACTGACGATGTTTTCAGGTTTCTTATCGTTCATGAAAATGACATTTCCCTCGATAAAATTATTTCCGCTATTTGCGGGCCGTTTCTTAAGTCTGGATACATTAATAGTGGATACATTCACTATCATCAATGGGGAATACCCTTTACTGCGAGGGAAATCACATACAGATTTCAATTATTTGTGAGTGATTTCACAATTGTGTATCAAGATCCGGGCGGTGGATGCCGGGCGGTGTACCGATACAACACCATCAATGCAGGTAATGGCTTCACTTGTCTTTTTCGTCGTTAAATGCAGACGTCATAACACATATCCGGCATGGCCTGATATTTATAACATATTGATTATTATTGATTATCGAGATAGGTATAAACCTTGCTTGCCATTATCCACCCGTACTAAAGCAAGGAATTACAATGAAAAACACAGAGTTTGACCTTGTCGATATCAAAGACAAGGAAA
Source organism: Gammaproteobacteria bacterium RIFCSPLOWO2_12_47_11 (assembly GCA_001801885.1). Taxonomy (GTDB): domain Bacteria; phylum Pseudomonadota; class Gammaproteobacteria; order Eutrophobiales; family Eutrophobiaceae; genus 2-02-FULL-47-50. The sequence goes on along the minus strand of MGYU01000024.1, from coordinate 10,073 downwards.
TTGAATTGCAATCACTCGTGAATGATTGTGGCAAACCTGAGCTGGTTCATTGCGTCAGGCTGTTATCCATGTATGTTGCGCTTTATAAAAAGGCATTCGGTGATCTGCCTCCGGCAAGCTTTGAAAAAATACTGGCTTCTGACAATGTTGATGCGGACACCGCAAGAATCTTTGAAAATGGCATGCTGGAAGCAATAACTATTCTGGAGATGGTATTGCAATCACGGGCGCCCGGGCAAAGCTATCAATATGCGGGGATAACAATCAACTAGCGGATTGGTGATCCGTTCAAACGCTGTTTGACAGATCGATCAGGTTTTCTTCGTTCCCTTCCTGTCTGGATTTGGCGCCGTCATTGCGCATCTGATCAATATGGTTCAGATAATCCTGATTGATATCACCCGTGACATATTTTCCGTTGAAACAGGACAAATCAAAATCCTTGATGTCCGGATTACCGGCACTGACTGCTTCTATTAAATCATCAAGGTCCTGGTAGATTAACCAGTCAGCGCCTATCAATTTTGCAACTTCCTCTTCAGTCCTGTTGTGTGCAATCAGTTCGTTGACTGATGGCATGTCTATCCCGTAGACATTCGGATAACATACCGGGGGAGCTGCAGAGGCAAAATATACTTTATTGGCCCCTGCATCTCTTGCCATCTGAATGATCTCGCTTGAAGTATTCCCACGCACGATGGAATCATCGACGAGAAGCACATTCTTGTCCCTGAACTCGAGGTCGATGGCATTCAGTTTCTGCCGTACCGATTTTTTCCGTACTGCCTGGCCGGGCATGATGAAAGTGCGCGGGATATAACGGTTCTTGATAAAACCTTCCCGGTATTTCAGTCCGAGATTAAAGGCCAGTGGCAATGCTGATGTGCGTCCGGTATCGGGAATAGGGATAACAACATCGATATCATGGTCCGGCCGCAGTCTCATTATCTTCCTTGCCAGCGTTTCTCCCATGCGCAACCTGGCCTTGTACACCGATATATTGTCAATAATGGAATCCGGTCTGGCCAGATAGACATACTCAAAGATGCAGGGTGAATATCTTGGATGCTCGGCGCATTGCCGGGTGTATAACTTGCCATCAGTCGTGATGAATACCGCCTCGCCTGGTGCAATATCCCTGATTAAATTGAAATCCAGTGCATCAATGGCGACGCTTTCAGAGGCGATAATATATTCCTTGCCCTTATCCGTATCCCGCTCACCGAAGGCAACGGGCCGTATACCGTTGGGATCGCGGAAACCAAGCACACCAAAACCTGTGATCATGGCCACAGCGGCATAGCCGCCACGGCAGCGCTGGTACAGTCTGCTGACGGCGTCAAACACATCATCGACCTCAAGGCGGACCTTGCCGAGACGTTCCAGTTCTCTGGCCAGGACATTCAGCAATACCTCCGAATCGGAATCGGTGTTCAGATGGCGCAGGTCTTCTATGAACAGGTCCTGTTTCAATTCCTCACCATTGGTGAGGTTGCCATTGTGTGCAAGTGTAATGCCGTAAGGAGAATTCACATAGAATGGTTGCGCCTCAGCCGAGGATGAGCAACCGGCGGTGGGATAACGCACATGACCGATGCCCATGTTGCCCTTGAGGTTCAGCATGTGGCGGGTGTGGAAGACATCCCGTACCATACCGTTATCTTTGCGCAGATACAGCCTGCCCTGATCATAAGTCACCATGCCGGCTGCATCCTGGCCACGGTGCTGCAGTACAGTCAAACCATCATAGATGGCCTGGTTGACGTAACTTTTAGCGACTATTCCGATAATCCCGCACATCGCATCACTTATGTATCAGTCTCTGGTTCAGGTTGATAGTCTTCCAATACAGGCTCTATCTTTTCATAACTGTGATATTTTGCCATCGATTCCGGCAGATACTGCTGTGCCCAGACGGAAACCCGCTCAAACGGTTTCAAGAGGAGTGACTTCTCCCATCCTTCTTCCATGGGGATCGCCGTAAACCCCGCCAGGAATACCACGACCAGGACAATTATCGCACCCAGACCCGTACCGAATAACAGACCGAGAATGCGATCGGTGGCGGTAAGCCCGGTCCTGCCCAGTAATTTTACAACAAGAAAACCGATGCCCGTCAGTATCACCAGGCTGATAATAAATAATCCCGTAAAGGCAAGGACAAGCCTGAGTATAGGTGTTTCTATCGAGGCTTCCAGCATGGGTGAGAACCATGGGGTAAATTTGGCCGCAATACCCAGTGCCAGGGCCCAGGCCAGCAGGGAAAAAACAATGTTCAAAAATCCATAGATCACACCGGCCAGGGCCGGTATTGCAATGACAACCAGTATGATTATATCGGCTGTTTGCATGTCTTAATCACCAGTGAGTAAAGATTGATTCAGGGATACTGGACAATGATGCCTTCGATCTGCATGGTGCTCTTCAGCTTTTCCTTGATTATCTGTGCATCAGAACGCCTCAGTTCGGGGCCGACACGCACACGATATGAGGTAGTATTATTCTGCTTGAGTGGTTCCACAAATGATCGGAAACCTGCCTGTTTAAGCTTTTGATTGAGTTCCTGGGCATTTTTTTCACTGGAAAAACTGCCCAGTTGTACTACCCATGCAGACACGCCCACGTTGGTTGCAGGCTCATCATTTTTACCGGCTGCTGCGGCAGATTTTTGTCCGGCGGTTTGTGCAGGTTTTGGTGACGTAGTTTCTTTTTTTTCAGCTGGCGGGACAGCCTCTTCTGTTTTCTGAACAACGGGTTCTTCCACTTCTTCAACGGCAGGTTCTTCCTGCACCGGTATGATGCGCGAACTGAAATTACTGTCCGCCGGTATGATGCGTTCATCTACCGAAGGTGGTAAAGGCATGTTTTCCGGTTTTGGAGGGATATTGGTTTCAGTGATCACAACTTCCTGATCTTCAGTATCATCCAGCAACATAGGGATGAAGATCACCGCAAGTATAACAATGACTGCTGCGCCAACCAGACGTTCTTTCAGACCTTGTTCCATTCGTAATTAATGTTGCAGCTTGAGATGAATGATGGCCGCCCCCACTGTGAGGAACGATCCGGTAATTACTATGCGATCCTGCGGTTCTACAATTTCGCGGATATTGTTCAGGGCATCAGCGGCTGAATTGTAACAGCTTATATTCCGGTTCAAACCCATTCCTGCCAGAACTTCACTCAGCATATGACTATCAGCACCCCGCGGATTGTCCAGGGTGATAATATGCCAGAAATCCGCAATCTCGGACATCTCCCGGAAAATGGCACGATGATCCTTGTCTTTCAGCATGCCAATCAATACATGCGTCTTGCCCTGCAACGGTAACGCCTTCAGGTTCCGCACAAGTAGTGCAGCGGACTGGCAATTATGCGCCACATCCAGTATCAACTGCGCCTTGTCCGGGACAATCTGGAAGCGCCCGGCCAGGTTGAACTCCTGCAACCCTTTCCGGATGGCTTGAATGTCCACGGGAAAGCGGTCCGATAATACTGTTAATGCCGTCAACACACCAGCAGCATTCGCCATCTGCTCAGGATTATACAGAGAAGGCTGCGGCAAGCCGGTATAACTTGTGGAACCCCACTGCCATTGCCAGGTATCACCGGTGACCTTATGCCGGTAATCCCGGCCTGGTATATATAATTTTGTTCCCAGTTGACTGGCATGATCAAATATTGCAGCCGGGGGATTAGGGTCAGAACAAACTGCAGGGGCATGACTGCGCATGATACCCGCCTTTTCCCTGCCGATGGATTCGCGGTCCGGGCCCAGCCAGTTTTGATGGTCAAGGTCGATTGCGGTGATCAATGCCACATCTGCATCTACACAATTAACAGCGTCCAGGCGTCCGCCCAACCCGACTTCCAGTACGGCAATACCAATCCCTGCATGCTTGAAGATATCAAGTGCAGCCAGTGTGCCAAATTCAAAATAAGTCAGTGAAATATCACCACGTGCACGATCGATCCGGTCAAAAGATACACACAGCATCTCATCTGTCACCTCTACACCATTCAGACAGATGCGTTCGTTGTAACGGATAAGGTGTGGGGAGGTATAACTCCCCGTATTATAACCGGCATTCATCAGTATACTCCTCAGCATATTGACACTGGAGCCCTTGCCATTTGTGCCGGCAACACTGATAACAGCATAATCCGGTTGCAGCAATCCCATCCTTTCTGCAACGGCCATGCATCGATCCAGTCCGAGATCAATCGATGTGAAATGCAACCCCTCCTGCCAGGTGAGCCACTCCTGCAAGGTATTAAAACGCATGGTTCCAGCGACGGGGAGAATATTTAGTGTACTGGCTTGCATATTTACAGTTTATTGTGCGGTAACAGGTTCCAGACGGTGTGTCATTTTGGCCAGCAAGGAGGCAATTCGATCACGCATTTCGCGCCGGTCAACAATCATATCAATATCACCATGTTCCAGCAGGAATTCACTGCGCTGAAACCCTTCAGGCAAGGTCTCCCTGACTGTCTGTTCAATCACACGTGGTCCGGCAAAACCTATCAGGGCACCTGGTTCAGCAAGATTGATATCACCCAGAGTGGCCAGGCTCGCCGAGACGCCGCCCATGGTCGGATCAGTCATGACAGATATATAAGGTATGTTCCTTTCACTCAATAACCCCAGTGCCGCACTGGTCTTGGCCATCTGCATCAGTGACAGGATGGCTTCCTGCATCCTGGCACCACCACTCGCAGAAAAACATACAAGTGGAATATGATGCTCGATGGCAGCCTCTACTGCGCGGACAAAACGTTCGCCAACCACGGAACCCATGGATCCGCCCATGAATTCAAATTCAAAGGCACAGGCCACCAGCGGGATGTCCTTCAACTGCCCCATCATGACTATCAATGCATCCTGTTCGCCTGTTTTTTTCTGGGCCTGACTCAACCGGTCTTTGTATTTTTTTGAGTCACGGAATTTCAGCTTGTCTACCGGTGTGATCCCTGCGCCTATTTCAACACGTGGTTCCGGATCAAGAAAACATTCCAGCCTGGTACGCGCACGTATACGCATGTGATGCGAGCATTTTGGGCAGACTTCCAGATTACGGTCGAGTTCTGCCCGGTACAGTACGGCATTACATTTATCACATTTGCTCCACACACCCTCAGGCACTGTCCTCTTCGAGGTAGTGGTCGTCTTAATGCGGGACGGGATGAGCTTTCTGAACCAACTCATAGTATCAATTCTGTTATTTATTCCTGATAATTAGGCCTGATGATCAGGGCGCATCAATCGCTGTACGTAATTCAGTTAGATAGACAGTGACATCCTCAATCAGTCTGTCCTTGTGTTCGCCCAATTGCGCAATACGCTCCACCAGAGCACTGCCCACAATAACAGCATCGCTGAAACCGGCCACCGCCCTGGCAGTGGCTGCATCCTTGATCCCGAAGCCCACACCAATGGGGAGACCCGTTTTACTCCGTATATGTGAGATTTTTTTGGCAACATCATCAACATTCAAACGGTTGCTGCCAGTGACCCCTTTGAGTGAGACATAATACAGGAAACCACTCGCTTTGGAGCAGATCAATGCCAGCCGTTCATCACTGGTAGTCGGTGACAACAGAAAAACCTGGTTGAGATCATAACGATTCAATGCCAATTGCAATTCATCTGACTCTTCGGGCGGCAAATCAACCAACAGAACTCCGTCTACACCAGCCTCACTTGCGCGTTTGGCAAACTCCTGATAACCCATCACCTCTACCGGATTGAGATAACCCATCAGGACAACCGGCGTTTTTTGATTTTCTTTTCGAAAGTTTGCAACGATACGCAGTACATCATTCAGACTGGTAGCATGTTTCAAGGCACGTTCACTGGATCGTTGAATTACCGGACCATCCGCCATCGGATCAGAAAACGGGACACCCAGCTCTATGATATCCGCGCCGCCCCTGACCAGAGCTTGCATCAATGGCAGGGTTATTTCCGGATCCGGATCACCGGCAGTGATAAAAGGAACCAGTGCCTTGCCACCGCACTTATGCAGATTGTCAAAACAATCTTTTATTCGACTCATAAATGTTTTATCTGTCGCTCCAACGATAAAGAAAATATTAAAAGGAATACCAGGGATCAGATAACCGGATGATTTCTTAAGATAGATGTTAAGTTTTCCTACGCCGGCGGTATTTGCCTGAGTTTTATTTCAAGCAATTCAATCGCCATATCGGGTATCTCTTCATGACTTTTTGATTCATTCGATGTCAGCCAATGGTCTACCGTATCACGTTTGACCCTGATCAGTTCGGCGACCTGTCTGCGATCCAGTTTATAGTCTGCTATCAACTCTATTAATCTTTCCCGGTTATTCATGTCAGCTCCTCACAAACTGATTCCTTCACGAACTGCAACGGTCTGTATGTCCTTGTCACCACGTCCGGACAGGTTGACTACAATAATCTCGTCTCTGGACATTTGCGGCGCAAGTTTTTCTGTATAGGCCAGGGCATGACTGGATTCCAGCGCCGGCATGATACCTTCGGTACGGGTCAGGTTATGAAAAGCGGCCAGCGCTTCATCATCATTTATCGCTACATACCGGGCACGGCCGGTATCCTTCAGCCAGGCATGTTCGGGGCCCACACCGGGATAATCCAGCCCTGCGGATATCGAGTGTGTATCTATAATTTGACCATTTTTATCTTCCATCAGGTAAGTCCGGTTACCATGTAATACCCCAGGACTCCCGGCATTCAATGGGGCAGCATGACGGCCGGTTTCTATACCGTCACCACCTGCCTCAACCCCGTACATCCGGACATTGCTGTCTTTTATAAAAGGATAAAAAAGTCCGATGGCATTGGACCCGCCGCCCACACAGGCCACCAGCGCATCAGGCAGATGGCCAGTCATATCGAGGCATTGCTGCCTGGTCTCACGTCCTATAACCACCTGGAAATCACGCACCATCGCCGGGTAGGGGTGTGGACCGGCAACAGTACCGATAATATAAAATGTATCATCTACATTCGTGACCCAGTCACGCATGGCTTCATTCAAGGCATCTTTCAGGGTTTTCGATCCGGCCTCGACTGCAACAACTCTCGCGCCCAGCAATTTCATCCTGAACACATTGACGGATTGCCGTTTGATGTCTTCTGAACCCATGTAAACAACACATTCAAGTCCCAGTTTGGCCGCAACAGTGGCACTGGCAACACCATGCTGGCCAGCGCCAGTCTCTGCAATGATCCGGGTTTTGCCCATACGGTGTGCCAGCAGGGCCTGACCCACAGTGTTGTTTATCTTGTGCGCACCGGTATGATTAAGGTCCTCACGTTTAAGATAGATCTGCGCGCCACCCAGTCTTTCCGACCAGCGTTTCGCATGATAAAGAGGTGAAGGCCGGCCAACGTAGTGTTTTAATTCGCTGTCCAGTTCGGCAAGAAATTCCGGATCCTTGAGATAACGTTCATATGCACGGGTCAATTCTTCAAGCGGGCCCATTAATGTCTCTGCGACAAACCGTCCACCATAGGGTCCAAAATGGCCTCTGGCATCAGGCAGTTTCATTTCTTCATTCGCCGTGACTTCCACGGCTTTAACCGGACCGGATTTTTGCATTTCTGACCTCTCGAATAAATTCCGCGATTTTTCCTGCGTCCTTGATACCTTTGGCTGATTCTACACCACCGCTGACATCCACCGCATACGGTTTGGTCTGCTCAATTGCGACAGCAACATTTGCCGGAGTAAGGCCACCTGCCAGAATCAACGGTTTGCCGGTATGTGCCGGTATTCTGGACCAGTCAAATGCATGGCCGGTCCCGCCGTGCAAACCTTCAACATAGGTATCCAGCAATAATGCAGAGGCATCAGCATAACGGATTGCGGCAGCATTCAGATTCACATTATCCTGCATTCTGACTGCCTTGATAAATGGTTTCGAGTGATATGAGCATAGCTCCGGTTCCTCATCTCCATGGAACTGGAGGACATCCAGAGCAACGGTTTCCAGTACCCTGGTGATTTCATCAGGTGCTGCATTAACGAATAAACCCACCTTGCATACAAACGGGGGTAAAACATCAACAATTGCGCAAGCTGCCTGGATAGTGACAGCCCGTGGACTTGCCGGATAAAACACCAGACCGACGGCATCAACCCCCAGACATGCGGCTGCCAGGGCATCCTGCGGACGGGTAATACCGCAGATCTTCACCCTTACCCTTGCATATTCAGGACTTTCAGATAACTTCTTCACCGGATAAACCTGTTGAATCAAAAAATAATTTTACCAGATTTGATGCGATTACTGTGTAACCGCCAAAAGGTTAAATTCCGCCAGTACGGGAATATTGAATTTTTCCGGATAGGTTACATTCATAAGATATAAACCGTCCGGTGCTGCTGTGACGCCCCCCAGCGTCCTGTCCCTGGCATCCAATACCTGCTGCGACCATTCTACGGGCGCCTTGCCCATGCCGATTTCCATCAGAACGCCCGCAATATTCCTGACCATATGATGCAGAAAGGCATTGGCCTCTATATTAATAATCACTGTGTCACCTGTTCTGTTCACATCCAGCCGCCGCACTCTTCGCACTGGACTATTGGACTGACAATCAACCGCGCGGTATGAGGTGAAATCATGTTCCCCTACAAGACAATCCGCACTCTGCTGCATTTTGTGTTCATCCAGCGACCGGCACTCCCAGGTCACTCTGTGATTGTATATGCCCGGCCGCGCAGATCGGTTCAGAATAATATAACGATAGCTGCGGCCCGTAGCCGAGTAGCGGGCATGAAAATCATCAGCGGCGGGTCTCACCCACAGGATGCTGATATCCTGCGGAAGGTTCACATTACCACCCAGCACCCAGGAACGCATTTCACGTACCGCATCCGTTTCAAAGTGTGCAACCTGATGCAGGGCGTGCACACCGGTGTCCGTGCGTCCGGCGCATTGGACTTTCACGGTCTGATCCGCAACCCGGGACAATGCATCTTCAACATATTGTTGAATTGATCTGGCATGTTTCTGCCGTTGCCAGCCTGAATATTGTGTACCAGAGTATTCCAGACCCAGGACAATTTTCATATATGAACACCCGACAGAATGAAAACACCTTTGCGTAACCCGCTGGTGATTGTTGAATAATGATGTTGAGCTTTGTTATCGATGTAACAAGATGTGGATATTGACAGAATTATATCTGACCCAGTAACTCCTGGGCTTGCTGACGTTGTTCATCATTGCCAACAGCTATGATTTCATTCAGTATGGTCTTTGCATTATCTGAATCTCCAAGTTCAACATAGGCCTTGGCCAAATCCAATTGACTGGCAATTTCATCTTCTTCTGATTGCTGGGCAGTACCGGCAGAACGTGGAACCATAATAGTATGATCAGCGTCATCTTCTTCTTCGTCTATCACGAGTTCAAATTCATCCCCTGATGGTGCTTCGTCCTCTATCTCTATATCTGTATCCAGCGCAGCACGCTTTGGTAACTGCATGGTACCTTCCATATCGATATCAGGCTGTGCATCGGGCGCTTCAGCAGATTCAGTTTCTTTATCAAAATTAAAATCAATCCCGAGGTCAGAGCTATCATCACCTGACGTAATATCAATACCTGCAAAGGTCAGATCTTGCTCATTCACATCATTCTCACCGCCATCATCCGGTGACAACTCAAAATCAAGCAGATTATCATCTGCTTCTCTTACTGCACCGGCTTTGGTATTATCGAGCAACTCTTCCGCATCCATACCGTCACCCGCCGCAGCGGTTACATCAAGAAGATCTGCATCACTATCCGGCTCAAAGTTCCTGGTCTTTGTCACATCAAGCAAATCATCGCCGGACTGCTCATTTGTACCGGTTTCAATCTTCGGGGATTCATCTTCTTCATCAATACTGATACCTGAAGTGACATCAAGGAGATCAGCATTCCCGGTTTTGTCATCATCAGTGACATTAAATGACGTATCCAGAACATCAAATGACGTATCCAGAACATCGGGTGCAGCTTCATGCTTCTTTTCGTCTTGCTCCAGGTCAAACGAGAAATCCAGTGCGTTGTCAT
>MGYU01000023.1 GCA_001801885.1 Gammaproteobacteria bacterium RIFCSPLOWO2_12_47_11 | reverse complement strand
GCTTCTGGTTTGGCGAAACCTATATCTTTGAAAACATTACCTGTAGATTTCCGGATGATTGGGTTTTTGCGTGGAAGTTGTTTTTTCATTTTTAACGTCTCGATTGAATAATGGCCTTTAATCTCGTTTTCGCTATGCCGATATCTCTTTTAGCTGTCGTTGCACTCTGTTTGAGAAATGCATGTAGGACATAGATCGCTTCAGCATATTTGGCAATATAAATAATTCGATAACCACTACCATCATGAATTCTGATTTCACTGACACCAGTGCCTATGCTGGGCATGGGCTTCCAATCTACCGGTTCCATGCCACGCTGTACCCGGTTGAGTTCATGACCGGCCTTTCTGCGGACTTCCTCCGGAAACGACCTGATTTCTTCTTTGCTGGAATCTACCCAGTAAATTGTCTTCATGACTGTATATTAAGAATATACAAAAACTTATATAAATACAAAATAATAATCGAGCAAATAAAAAGGGCGGTACTTGAGCCGCCCTTGTTATGATGTTCCTTGTTCATGCCTACGTCCTTGTAATTATTGATATTTAAGCCGCCAGTTGCCGCAGCACGTAATGCAGGATGCCGCCGTTGTTGTAGTACTCCCATTCCTTCGGGGTATCCACACGCACCGTGGCCTTGAAACGGATCTCCTTGTCACCTTTGGCAATGACGGTGACTTCTTTTGCTCCGTTTTTGAGGCCATCAATATCATAGACTTCCTTGCCAGTGAGTCCCAGGCTCTCTGCGTTTTCACCTTGCTTGAAAGTCAGCGGCAGCACGCCCATACCCACCAGGTTGGAACGGTGTATGCGCTCGAAACTTTCGGCAATGACCGCGCGGCAACCCAGCAGCATGGTGCCCTTGGCCGCCCAGTCACGCGAAGAACCGGTGCCGTATTCCTTACCGGCCAGAATAATCAGCGGTGTGCCTTCGGCCTGATATTTCATCGATGCATCATAGATAAACATCTGTTCGCCGGAAGGTTGATGGATGGTCCAGCCGCCTTCGGTACCCGGCGCAAGCTGGTTACGCAAACGAATATTGGCAAAGGTCCCGCGCATCATCACTTCATGATTGCCACGGCGGGCGCCGTAGGAATTGAAATCCTTATGCAAGACACCATGTTCGATCAGGTATTTTCCGGCCGGACCGTCTTTCTTGATAGCGCCGGCGGGTGAGATGTGATCGGTGGTAATAGAATCACCCAGTAATGCCAGCACGCGTGCGCCCTGGATTTGATCGAATCCCTGGGCCTGCTTGCTCATGCCCACAAAATAGGGCGGATTCTGTATGTAGGTAGAACTGTCTTCCCAATGGTAACGATCCGAGGCCGGCACCTTGATGCTGCCCCAGCGCGTGTCCCCCTTGAAGACATGGGCGTAACTGCCCTGGAACATCTTTGAATCAATCGTGGAAGCAATGGCCTTGCTGATTTCCTGGCTGCTTGGCCAGATGTCCTTGAGATAAACCGGTTTGCCATCCTTGCCGGTGCCGAGTGGATCTTTATTCAGATCGGTATTTACGGTGCCTGCAATCGAATAGGCGACGACCAGGGGTGGCGAGGCCAGGAAATTCATTTTAATCTCGGCATGCACGCGGCCTTCAAAATTGCGGTTACCGGAGAGCACCGAGGCCACAACCAGATCGCCTTCTGCGATGCCTTTGCTGACAGCCTCCGGCAGCGGGCCCGAATTACCGATGCAGGTCGTGCAACCGTAACCCACGGTATCAAAACCCAGGGCGGCCAGGTGCGGCACCAGTCCGGCCTTCTTCAGATAATCGGAGACGACCAGTGAACCGGGAGCGAGGCTGGTTTTGACCCACGGCTTGCGGGTAAGGCCCATTTCATGGGCCTTTTTGGCGAGCAGGCCCGCGCCGATCATGACCGAAGGATTGGACGTGTTGGTGCAGGATGTGATCGCTGCGATCACAACGGCGCCGTCCGTCAGTTCATACGATGTCTTGCCGTCAGTGACAGTGGCTTTGCCCGGTTTGGTGCGTTTTTCTACCATCGGCGGCAGGCTCGTTTTGAAAGTTTGCTGCATGTCCGTCAGGGCAACACGATCTTGCGGGCGCTTGGGGCCGGCCAGGCTCGGTACAACACGACCCATGTCCAGTTCGAGTACATCACTGTAATTCGCCTCGAGCTTACTATCGCGCCACATGCCCTGGGCTTTGGCGTAGGCCTCAACCAGCGTGATCTGTTCCTCACTGCGGCCGGACAGGCGCAGGTAATTAAGTGTCTCGACATCAATCGGGAAGATGCCGCAGGTCGCGCCGTATTCCGGCGCCATATTGGCGAGCGTGGCACGGTCGGCCAGCGGCAGGTTATCCAGTCCGGGGCCAAAATATTCAACAAATTTTCCTACCACACCTTTCTTGCGCAGCATATTGGTCACGGTCAACACGAGGTCGGTCGCCGTTGCGCCTTCCGGCAGTTTGCCAATGAGCTTGAAACCAACGACCTGCGGGATCAACATGGTGATCGGCTGGCCGAGCATGGCGGCTTCAGCCTCGATACCGCCCACACCCCAGCCCAATACTCCCAGGCCGTTAATCATGGTGGTATGTGAATCGGTCCCAACGACCGTGTCCGGGTAAGCCTGTTCGACACCATTCACGGTACGCGTGAATACGGTGCGGGCCAGGTATTCCAGATTGACCTGATGGCAGATGCCGGTGTCCGGCGGCACCACCTTGAAATTGGAGAATGCCTCCTGGCCCCAACGCAGGAACACATAGCGTTCGTGGTTACGTTCGAATTCAATCTCGGCATTTTTTTCCGCTGCATCGGGTTGTGCAAAGTAATCCACCATCACGGAATGATCGATGACCAGTTCAGCAGGAGACAGCGGATTGATCTTTTTCGGATCACCGCCCAGTTGACTCATGGCATCACGCATGGCCGCCAGATCAACCACGGCCGGCACCCCGGTAAAATCCTGCATCAGTACCCGGGCCGGGGTAAATGCGATCTCTTGGTCCGGTTCCGCCTTCGGGTCCCATTCGGCCAGGGCCGCAATGTCTGCCTTGCGGACGTTTTCACCATCTTCATGGCGTAACAGGTTCTCCAGCAGGATTTTCAGCGAGTAGGGCAGTCTGGAAATATCATGTTGTTTGCCAACTACCGGCAGGGAATAGATTTCATATTCCTTATTATTAACGTTCAGTTTGGTACGTGCGTTGTAGCTGTTAGTCATGTAGTTCCCCATACGTGAGACATAAAAACAAAGCGCGTTATTATGCGATATTTCGCCAGCCAGTAACAGGCCAGTGACCTGGAATGGATATTATTTCCGGGTGGAATTAATGATGGCCCCGCCCAGGCAGGTATCCGCCTGATAGAATACAATATATTGCCCCGGTGTGGCGGCACGTTGCGGCACAGTGAACCTGACTTCACATTGTCTGTTTTCTATCTGCTCTATTACACAATCCTGATCAGCCTGGCGATAGCGGGTTTTTGCGGAACATTGAAAAGGGATTGCAGGCAACTGCCCGCTGATCCAGTGCAGATTCGTAGCAGTCAGCTTCTGGCTGTAGAGCAGGGGATGATCATGTCCCTGGCCGATATACAGGATATTTTTTTCGATATCCTTGCCGACCACATACCACGGTTCCTCATTTGCACCCTGTATTCCACCGATACCCAGTCCCTGCCGCTGGCCCAGTGTGTAATAAAAAATACCATCATGCGTGCCCACGGTTTTTCCGTCCGTGGTCCGGATCTCGCCTGTTTGCCTCGGTATATAACGGCCCAGAAATTCCCGGAACGGCCGTTCCCCGATGAAGCAGATCCCGGTGCTGTCTTTTTTATCATGGGTGATAAATCCGGCCTTTTTTGCCAGTTCACGCACGGTGGTTTTTTCCAGTTCTCCAACCGGAAACAATGATCTGGCCAGTTGTTCCTGGTTCAGACGGCAGAGGAAATAACTCTGGTCCTTGTTTTTATCCAGACCTTTTAACAAATGATATGTGCCATCCTGCTGCACAATACGGGCGTAATGCCCGGTTGCGATCCTGTCCGCACCAAGTTGCAGCGCATGATCCAGAAATGCGCGAAATTTGATCTCCTGGTTACATAATATGTCCGGGTTGGGTGTGCGCCCGCTTTTATATTCATCGATGAAATGACTGAAAACACCCGTCCAGTATGCTGCCGAGAGATCGACCGTATTCAGCGGGATGCCTAAAGTCTGGCAGACACGCATGGCGTCCTCGACATCCGCTTCCCACATGCAACTGCCAGCAGGCGTTCTTTCATCCCAGTTTTTCATGAACAGGCCTTCTATCTGGTAACCCTGTTCCTGTAACAACAGGGCGCAGACGGAGGAATCAACGCCACCGGAGAGGCCGACAATGACTTTTTGTTTTTTCATAACAAATAAAAACGTGATTCGTGATTCGTGATTCGTAAAGCGAGAGAGAACATGGTGGAGGATTTACTGCCACTCAAAGATAATGGTTTAACAATTCAAGTGGATAGCGCTTGCCAGAAAGATAATCATTGATACAGGTCAGCACCATCGTGCTGCGCATCCGTTCCAGGTTTTTTTCGATTTCTGTTTTGGTCATCCATACCGGGCGGATGATGCCTTGGTCCAGTTCAAGTGCGGGATCATGCTGTAGGCATTTCCCTGCGAAGCAAAAACGGAGATAGACAATATCAATGCGTGGATTAGGGTAGAGATAAACACCAACCAGGGATTCGGGTTCGAATACCCATGCGGTTTCCTCACGTACCTCGCGTTTAATTGCATCGATCAGACTTTCATTTTTTTCCAGATGACCCGCGGGCTGATTGAAGACAATGTGATTGTCCGCATCTTCCTCGACCAGCAAAAAACGGCCATAATCTTCGGCGATTGCTGCGACCGTGACATTTGGTTTCCATTGCATAGGGATGATCTGCCGGATTGTGTTTATTGCATCTGTTTAAGTTATAATAAAGCCAGAACAAAATCTGTGTGAGAACTGAATGAATAAAATACCACATGCACTCAGTCTTGGCATTTTCCTGGCGGTCTTGTGGGTGATGTTGTCCGGATATTTTACACCGTTGTTGCTTTTTTTCGGGGTGGTTTCGGCCTGTTTAGTCGTATATCTGGCCTTGCGTATGGATGTTGTTGATCATGAGGGGCATCCCGTCCATCTCAAAATAAGATTGACCGTCAGTTACTGGTTCTGGTTGCTTAAAGAGATTGTAATTTCAAATATTGATGTATGCCGGCGTATTTTATCTCCGGGTATGCCCATCAGTCCCGTCGTGATCAAGATCAAGAGTACCCAGACAACCGGTCTTGGACATGTGATATATGCCAACTCCATTACCCTGACACCCGGAACGGTTTCCATGAATGTTGACGGGGATATGATTGAAGTCCATGCACTGACTGGCGAAGGTGCTGCAAATCTGGAGGCCGGGGAAATGAACCGGCGTGTCATGTTGATGGAGAATTACAAATAATGTTTATTGCAGCCATGACTGCTGTACTGGTGGCCATGTCGCTGGCATTGTGCCGGGTAATACTGGGCCCTACTATTTATGATCGAATTCTTGCCATCAATGTATTTGGAACGATCACTGTACTATTTATTGCTGTCTTTGGCTTTTTAACAGGACGGCCGGAATTTCTGGATATTGCCATTGTGTATGCGTTGATAAGTTTTATTGTCACAATTGCGATTCTGAAGTTTTTTGAATACGGTGATATGGGGCGTGGTGGTGCTGATCGGGATGAAATGGATATATGAATACAGTGCTCGATCTCATCAGCTGGATCTGTTTATTGGCAGGTGGGACGGTCATTATAATTGGTGCAGTAGGCATAAATCGTTTTCCTGATTTTTTTACCCGGTTACATGCCGCCAGTGTTATTGATACCCTGGGTTGCATGCTGATAATACTGGGGCTTATCTTCCAGGCCGGTCTGAGTATTGTCAGTATCAAGCTGGTGCTGATTGTCTTTTTTATTCTGTTCACTACGCCTACTGCAGCCCATGCCCTCGCCAAGGCGGCAATACACGGGAAAATAAAACCTGTTTTAAGCAATTCCGGAGAACAGACATCGAAGTCATCGTAGACATTGCCTTGCTGACGTTTCTGGCGATTATTGCACTGGTAATAACACAGATGCGAAATTTATTTACGTCCGTCATGATGACCGGGATATTCAGTCTGGTTTCTGCCAGTCTGTTTGTGACCATGGGCGCAGTTGACGTGGCTTTTACAGAAGCGGCTGTTGGCGCCGGTATTGCTACATTGTTATTCCTGAGTACGCTTGCATTGACTTCCAGTGAAGAATCACCTGCAGTCAGACATTCACTGGTATCATTTTTTGTTGTGTTTCTGACCGGTGCGATTCTGATCTATGGCACGATTGATATTCCGCAATTCGGTGATGGGTCCGCACCGGTACATCAACATATTGCTGAACGTTATATTAAAACATCTCCAATCGAGATCGGTGTCCCCAACATGGTGACTTCCGTACTGGCAAGTTACCGGGGTTATGACACCCTTGGCGAGGTCACGGTTATCTTTACTGCGGGTGTCGCTGTGTTAATCCTTTTGGGCAGGGGCCGGCGTGAAGAATCCGCCAGACAAGATTCAGCTAATGTTGCATAAGGAGAAATAAATAAAATGGGACATCATCTGGTACTGCAGGTCATAGCAAAATTACTTATACCACTGATCCTGTTGTTTGCGCTGTATGTACAGTTTCATGGTGATTTTGGTCCGGGAGGAGGATTCCAGGCAGGCGTGATTTTTGCGTCCGGATTTATCCTGTATGCACTTATATATGGTATAGAGAATTTGCGTAAGGTTGTTCCTTTGGATTTTCTGAGAATACTGTCGTCTCTGGGGTTGATGTTGTATATAGGAACAGGTGTTGCCGGACTGCTTCTGGGCGGAAATTTTCTTGATTACAATGTACTCGGTTCAAATCCGGTTGCAGGTCAGCATCTGGGGATCCTTCTGATCGAACTGGGCGTAGGAATAACCGTAGCCTCGGTAATGCTGCAGATGTTTTATGTCTTTGCAAGACCCTAGAAGCAGTTACAAGTCACAAGTTACAAGTAACGAGTGATGGGTGATGAGTAATAAGAAATAAGTTATGAGTTGTGATCTGATTTCCTGCCACTCAGTCCTCGTCACTCGTACCTCATTACTGAGGTTAGTTATCCGCTTCCCTCACCTTGATACTTCTTCACCACTGGTTCTTCCCAGCTTCCACTGATCGTATATTGATAACGCAACAATTTATCAATCTGTTTCGGTATAGACTGGAATAATTCACCGGCCAGGAACAACACGGCCCCAACGCCGGCGCCTATCGGACCGAGCAGTGCACTAGCCAATGGCAGGCTGTTGGATATTTGCGGGGTTATGGTCACAATCTGATCGTAATCCTTTTCGATCAATCCGGTACGGCCGGTAATCCCAATACTTGCCGAAGGACCAGTCATGGAGAGGTTATTGGTGTATGCATTGCCGGATTCAAGTGAGAAACTTCCCTCTATCAGATCAAATGAGAAACCTTTGCTGAACAAGTCAGAAAAATCAAGTGACAGGCGTCGCGGCAGTGTCTGTATGCTTAGCAGGCCAAACAGTCTTCCTGCAGTTGGTTCAATATTCAGGAACTGTCCTTTTTCTATGCTCATCTCAAGTGTGCCATTTATCTCTGCCAGTGAAAAATCCATGGGTGTACCGTTCCAGTTAGCCTTCAGTTCCAGTCTGGTTGCTCCATCTTCTACCGGTGCAATGCTATAATCGAAAGTCTTCAACATGTTCTTGAGTTGTTCGGCGGTGAGCTGGAAATCAAACCTGGAATACTCAAGGTCATTGATGATCTGCCATATACCATTGCCATTAATTGTCAGGCCAGGTTTGGAGAAGCTGATGGTATCAACTGATATACCATCCTCCCGGGTTGAGGTACTCAATACCAGTTTGCCCAGATTTATGTCACCGTAACTGAAACTTTCTGCAGTTAATTCGAGTGGTGGTTGCAGACGCGGATCAATTTTAAATTTGTGGTCCGAATCACCGTTACTCTGCAGATGTAATTTATTGAATATTGCCTTTACGGTATTGATGCCGGCATTTCCGGGTATAGTAAACTCACCTTCGATATCGGCACCATTGAAGCCAAACTGCCATTGGGACTGTAAATTATTAAGTTTGAAATTTGTATCTGTAAACTGTTGATCATAATAATCCAGAGATGAAACGTGCAGGTCGACCTGAATATTATCGGTTGGTTCAGCAGCAATTTTAAAATCAAGCGTATCAATCAGATTATGCCAGTCTGATAAAGACAGGTGATCAGTTGTTCCGTGTATGAATATTCCACGTTTGTCGTTAAATAACCCTGTGTTATTACCTAGCGCCAGTTCTGCCATGGTCAGTGTGGTATCACCGGACTGGTTGAGATGTATCCTGCCTGAAATATCATTCCCCAGAGAAATGTGTATTTCTTTTTGAGTTGAATCTGACACAATTGTAGATATTGTTAAAGGCATGATATCAAAGTCTTTCTTTAACGGTGCAGGCAAATTAATTTTGAGACCCGAAAGATCAGAGCTGATAGTCAGCAATCTGGATGGGTAGGCAGTTTCAGTGGTGGCAGAAGGACCTGGGGCAATTGTCGCAGTCCAGCGGCATGCACCATCCATGAGGTCATGTAATTGGCTGGACATGGATTTCATCCCTGGGGAAAAATAGCCCAGTTGTTCAATAATAAAATAACTGTCCGAATCACCAGCGAGACTAAATACCAGTCTTTTCTTGTCATCGGTACGTATGCCCAGATTAACCTCCTGGTTAAAATAATTGCCATTGAGATTTTTTGTTGATACGGAGTCCGTGGTGAACAGGACATTCCCCGTAATATCATACAGTTCCATCCCCATCATGGGTGATTTTAAATAGGCCTTGTCAAAAAACAGATCGCCATTGAGTGATAACGGTTTATGATCTAACGGTATATGAAGTTCAAGATCGAGCGCTATTGGTCCGTCCAGTTCGAGATCATTAATTTCCCTTAACAAGCTGGAGGAAGACAATGGGCTGTTTTGTACTATGAAGACAGCATCCTGTGTAGAGCCTTTTATATTACCTTTAATATCAATGGTCGGGGCGTCTGCATCCAGTTCATCTACCACAGCTGTTGCTTCTGTTATTCCGGCATTGTAGATATAACCGTTATGGGCATTGATGGATAGCTGGTTATTTTCAATGACGAGTTCGGCATCAAGCTTGTCTGCCGGTGTCCAGTCAGGATGATAATCCAGGGTGGAATTTTGTATGTTGGCGATGGCTTTAAATTGGCCCTCCATGTTTTTGAACGGAAACTCATCCAGATTACCCCTGAGCGCGATATCCAGCGATGAAATATGGCCTGAAACCAGCGCTTTCTTCATCCATACCTGCAATTCTTCAGGGGTATATATTGGCATGTAATGAGCAAGGTTTTCTATATCCAGGTTACTGGCATTGAATAACAAATTTGTGTAAATGACATTATTCTCCCGGTTAAATGATATTTTGCCATTCAATGAGGAATTAAAGTGTGGGGTATGTGATTCTACAAGTCTGGTTTCAAGGGCCAGAATACCATTTTCATTTTTCCAGTTCACATCACCCGCCAGTTCGTAAATCATGATCATTTCTGAAAAAATATCAGGCAGGAAGAGTTCAATATAACTTGAATCAAGACTGATCAGTCCTTGCCGGAGTCCAGTTTCGATATGACCATTCAGGTTTGTGATGCTGGAATTATCCGGACCGTATTCAATGGTTAATTTATTTATATTACTATCGATATAAACCGGGTCAGGTAAGGAATTATCATAAACAAGCAAACTGTTTTTTAGTGTCCCCGATAATTTATAAGAGTTGTCTTTATTGAATCCGTCATCTGTATTAAACGCCTTGATTAAAGGCAACAGATCTTCGATTTTCAGATAGTCAGATTTGGCGATATAACGGAAGTTATTGCTGTCAGCAGACCATTCTTTATGAATTTTAATTGACGTTTTTGGCCACAGGCCATTTGTCGTTACCAGGTCTTCGATATTCAGTTGCAATCTGAATCCATCGTCTTCAGTACGCCTGATTGAGAACAGGGTATCAAGATGTTGAATATCATAACTTAGCTTGTCATATGCAAACTGAATATCGGACACATCAATCTGGCCATCAATATTATTCAGTTTTCCATCTTTCCAGCTGCTCCATAATTCAATATCCGCAGGAGCGCTGTTCAGTTTTGCCGATGAGATCTCACTATACATCATGTCAAACAGGGTGCCAGGATAGAGTTGTTTGCCGTTAAAGTAAATCTGGCCAGACCATTGCGGTGTGGTGATATCCCCAAAAATATCCAGAGAGATATTAAAAGATTGTCCATACATCTCCGGCAATTTTGCAGATGCATCGATTTGTACATGTTTCCAGGAGCTTTTAAAGAAAAGTGTCACATCGGTCAATAGTAAGGGCGTGTCTCGACGGTCCTGATCCAGATAATGTATTTTCGCATCCTGAATAGAGACACTCTTTTGCGTCAGCAACCATTCTGCAAAAACGGAATGTTTGTCATCATGGATCTGGCTGCTATCGCCGCTTTCCGTTTGTGCAATGTTTATTGCGCCATCAGTGCCGCGAATAATAACCAGTTCCGGGCCGGTAATGGTTATTTGTAATGGAGACAATTTCTGCTGAAAGAAAATGGTGGCCGGATTCAGGCTTATACTCGCAGTCTTTAATCTGGTCAGTGTATTTTTACCGGTTTGATCCAGGACATTAATCCCGTGCAGTCTCAGATAGGGAGTCCAACCCCGCCATTCAGCATCAATCTTTTCCACGATGATCGAATAGCCAACGTATTTACTGGCCCAATCTTGTATTTCTTCGCGATAGTTATCGACATGAGGCAGTGTCAACCTTACCAGAGTGGCACAAACGGCGGCAGTCAGGACAAGCGCAGCGAAAATATACCAGCAGGCGTGATATAAACGACGAAGGATTTTTGCAAACATTGCCTATAAAACGGTATGTGTGTAGTTATAATAAGACAATGTCATATTGTTCCTGTGTATATAACGGCTCAACCTGAAATGTAATAGGCCGTCCTATGAATGCCTCAAGTTCGGCGACACTGGTTGATTCGTCATCAAGCAATTTGTCTACTACATTCTGTGAGGCGACCACCAACAGTTTCTCGGCATCAAATTGCCGGACCTCGCGTAAAATTTCCCGAAAAATTTCGTAGCATACTGTCTCGGCGCTTTTAATAGAACCGCGCCCGGCACAGGTTGGACAGGGTTCACAGAGAATATGTTCAAGGCTTTCTCTGGTACGTTTGCGTGTCAATTGCACCAGCCCCAAAGAGGTTAATTCGCTGATGGTGACCTTGGAGTGGTCGCGTTCCAGGTGTTTTTCCAGCGATCGCACGACCTGTCGCCGATGTTCCTGCTCCTGCATGTCAATGAAATCGATTATAACAATGCCTCCCAGGTTTCTGAGGCGTAATTGTCTGGCAATAGTCTGGGCCGCTTCCAGATTGGTCTTGTAAATGGTCTCTTCAAGATTGCGATGTCCTACAAAAGCGCCGGTATTGACATCTATAGTGGTCATGGCCTCTGTTTGATCGATAATCAGATGGCCGCCGGATTTTAATTGTACTTTTCTGCCCAGTGATTTCTGGACCTCGTCTTCTACTGAATAAAGATCAAGGATCGGGTGTTCTCCCGGGTAGTATTCAATCCGGCCCAGAAATTCAGGGATAAACTGTTTGGAGAACTCCATGACGCGATGGTAGGTTTCCTTGGTATCGATCCGGACTTTTTCGATTTCGGTATGAACCAGGTCGCGCATGGTGCGCAAGGCCAGAGGTAAATCTTCATAGACGATGCCGGGCGGTGTTGTATTCTGGGCGTGGAGTACTGTCGAATTCCACAACTTGTGTAAAAATTCGATGTCCCGGTAGATATCCTCTTCGGAGACACCTTCTGCCGCTGTACGGACAATAAAACCGCCCCGGTTAAGAATTTCTGATTCACGCATGGCACTGTGCAGTACAACATTATCTTCATTACCTACGGCCAGACGGGCTATACCACTCCGATACTGCATGATTATGCTGCGCAAACGGTCACGCTCTTTCTCTTCTTCGATTCTTTGCGAAATACCGATATTGGGATAATCCGGTATAAACACCAGGTAGCGTGAAGGCAAAGACAGGCGCGTGGTCAGGCGGGCACCCTTGCTGCCGAGAGGATCCTTGATGACTTGCACCAGGATGTCCTGCCCTTCATGCAGGATAGTATCAATGGATGGCAGTTGCAGATTGTGCTCATGCTCATCCGGTATGATTTCCTCCGATAGCGTTGCAATGTCCGAGGTATGCAGAAATCCCGTACGTTCCAGCCCGATATCAATAAATGCAGCCTGCATCCCCGGTAATATCCTGGAGACGTGGCCCTTGAATATATTCCCCACCAGCCCTCTTTTTTGTGAGCGCTCTATATACACCTCTTGCAGCACGCCGTTTTCCACAACGGCGACACGTGTTTCCTGCGGGGTTACATTGATAAGGATTTCTTCGCTCATGGCCAGTTATGATTCTTAATGTAATATAAGAGAATATTTAAATAAGTATATATATCAAACAGTTATTTTCAGTTAATTTGACTGGTATGGGTAGTCTTTTTTTACTGGATGATAATTGTGCATCATAGCATTTTATCGGGATCTGGAGCTTACGGAATAAGTTAACTGGCAGGTGTTTGTATGACAGCAGAGCATCTATTCACTGTAGAATGCAGGCATGTCATCTGTCATTGAAAGGCTGCGTGCTATTTTACCGGAAGAGGCGGTTATTTCCGGCCCGGAATCACTACAGGTGTATGAATGTGATGCCCTTTCAGCTTACCGTACCCTGCCTCGTTGTGTGGTATTACCCGCTGATATCGATCAGGTTCTGGCAGTTATACGAATATGTCATGCGGAAAATATCCCGGTGGTGGCGCGTGGTGCCGGAACCGGCCTTTCCGGTGGGGCATTACCGGTCGCGGATGGTGTGGTCATGAGTCTCGCTAAATTAAACAGGATCCTTGCGATAGATCCGGATCGACGCCTGGCCAGGGTACAGCCTGGGGTACGAAATTTAAGTGTCTCCGAGGCTGCTGCACCTTACGGTTTGTTTTATGCACCGGATCCTTCATCACAGATTGCCTGCACCATCGGGGGCAACGTGGCGGAAAATTCAGGTGGTGTGCATTGTCTGAAGTATGGACTGACTGTACACAATATTACCGCGTTAAAAATTATTACCATCGAAGGGGAGCTTCTGGTGATTGGCAGTGAGGCACTGGACACCCCGGGGTTTGATTTACTGGCGTTGTTGACAGGATCAGAAGGAATGTTGGGTGTCGTTGTGGAAGTGACACTGAAGCTCCTGCCAAAACCAGTACAGCAACAGATATTACTCGCAGCATTTGACAGTGTTGATGCCGCAGGCAATGGTGTTGCCGCCATCATTGCAGCAGGGATCATCCCGGCCGGACTGGAGATGATGGATAATGCGGGTATACGTGCAGTTGAATCGTATATTCATGCTGGTTATCCGGTTGATGCTGCAGCCATCCTGTTATGCGAACTTGACGGTGTGCAGGAAGAAGTTGATTCATCCAGTAAAGAGGTTGCAGATATTCTGATCAAATCCGGCGCATCAGAAGTACGTATGGCTAAAGACAAGGCTGAAGGAGAAAAATTCTGGGCGGGTCGTAAGGCTGCTTTCCCGGCGGTGGGTCGTATTGCAGCGGATTACTATTGCATGGATGGCACTATCCCGCGTAAACATATTGCCCGTGTATTGCAGACGATAAATGATCTGTCCAGACAATATGGGCTTGGAGTAGTGAACGTGTTCCATGCAGGTGATGGTAATCTGCACCCGCTTATCCTTTATGATGTTGCTGTTCCGGGTGAACTGGAACGGGCAGAAGAGTTTGGCGGAAAGATACTGGAAACCTGTGTGGCTGTTGGTGGCACCATTACCGGTGAACATGGCGTCGGTATCGAAAAGATCAATCAGATGTGCGTCCAGTTCAATGCACAGGAATTAATACTGTTTCATGACATCAAGCATGCTTTTGATCCACCCGGTTTGTTAAATCCGGGCAAGGCTGTACCTACCTTGAAACGTTGCGCAGAATTCGGCGCCATGCATGTCCATGCAGGACAACTGCCATTCCCCGAGCTTGAACGGTTTTAAGGAAGTCTGCCATTGTCTGTTAATATTTCCAATCTGTATCAGGAACTCAGTGAACGCGTTATTGCGGCCAGAAATTCAGGACAACCACTGATCATAAAAGGCGGTGGCAGCAAACAATTTTATGGCCGCAATGTAATTGGAGACGTCATTGACCTTCGAGCCTGTTCCGGCATTATCGCGTATGAACCCACAGAATTGGTGATCACAGCCTATGCAGGTACCCGGCTTCAGGAGATAGAAAATGCGCTTGCCCAGCATGGACAAATGTTGCCGTTTGAACCCCCCGGTTTCGGTGATTATGCCACTCTGGGTGGTGCGGTAGCGTGTGGCTTGTCCGGACCGGGGCGCCCGTATACAGGAAGTGTCAGAGATTATGTTCTGGGTATTAAATGCCTTACCGGAAAGGGGGAAATACTGACATTCGGCGGACAAGTCATGAAAAATGTGGCGGGTTATGATGTCTCTCGCCTGATGACTGGCGCATTGGGTACGCTGGGAATCATACTTGAGGTGTCGATCAAGGTAATGCCCCGACCTGAGTATGAAACCGCATTGACCCGGAAAACAGATTTCAATACAGCGTTGACCAGTATGAATGCCTGGGCCGGGGAATCACTGTCCCTCTCTGCCGCCAGTTATGATGATGGACAGCTTAATATTCGTCTTTCCGGGAAGGAAACTGCAGTTGCGTCCGCCCGTAAAATCCTGGCAATGGAAGAATCAGGGACAGAACTGGATTACTGGAGCCAATTACGCGAACATCAACTGGCCTTTTTCAAGGATACCAAACCTCTCTGGCGCCTGTCTGTGCCATCTACAACCGGCAATATGAATCTGGCCGGAGATTGGTTGATCGACTGGGGTGGTGCGCAACGCTGGCTCAAGACTGATGAACCTGTGGACAATATCCACCGGATAACGGAACAGGCCGGTGGACATGCCACATTATTCAGAGGTGGCGATCACGATGGTGAAGTTTTCCAGCCCTTGAAACCGGCACTGATGCAACTGCATTTGCGGCTGAAACAGGTGTTTGATCCGGTCTGGATCCTGAACCGGGGCCGCATGTATCGCGACTTTTGATACTCATGCAGACATTTATCGTCGAAGATTTTCTCATTACACCGGACGGGGAAGAGGCCGACCGGATATTACGCAGTTGTGTGCATTGTGGTTTCTGTACGGCAACCTGTCCCACCTACCGTCTGCTGGGTGATGAACTCGACAGCCCGCGCGGCAGGATCTATCTCATCAAGGGATTGCTGGAAGGCAAGGAAGCGACTGAAAAAACACAACTGCATCTGGATCGCTGTCTGACTTGCCGCACCTGCGAGACCTATTGTCCATCCGGTGTTGAATACGGGCATCTGCTCGATATCGGCCGGCATCAAATGAAAGAAAAAGTCAGGCGTTCATTACTGGAAAGGATACGCCGTTTTCTGTTGCGTATGATCCTGCCTTATCGCAGGCGTTTCAGTTTTTTGCTGAGATGCGGACAGATGCTACGCCCAATGTTACCGCAAAACCTGCAGAAAATAATCCCGCCACGCTCAAAGCCAGGGAATATCAGGCAGGATATTTATTCCCGCAAAATGATTCTTTTCAGAGGTTGTGTGCAACCGGCATTAGCACCTGAGACCAATTATGCAGCCATTCGGATTTTGAACCTTCTGGGTATCAGTACCGTTGAGATCAGCAAAGAAACCTGTTGCGGGGCGCTGGACTATCATATGGCGGAAACTGGATCCGCCAGCGACTTCATCAAACGGAATATTGACCTCTGGTGGCCACAGATTAACTCCGGAGTGGAAGCGATAGTGATAACGGCCAGTGGCTGTGGAGTAATGATCAAGGATTATGGTTATATCCTGCGCAACGATCCTGACTATGCAGACAAGGCCAGGCAAATATCGTCAATGACAAAAGATATCAGCGAAATATTTTCAGCAGAAGATATAAACAAACTCAGAAATCATATGAAACATGAACATGCCAGAACTGCGTTTCATAATCCTTGCACGTTACAACATGGGCAAAAATTGAGAGACTCCACTGAATCTGTATTGCAACAACTTGGATTCAGTTTATGTGATGTCCCTGAAAGTTATTTATGCTGTGGATCGGCGGGGATGTATTCGTTGTTGCAGCAGGACCTTTCGCAGCAGTTGCAACAGGAGAAGATCAGGAATCTGATATCAGGGCAACCGGATCTGATAATAACTGCGAATATCGGTTGCCAGATGCACCTGCAACAGGCAACCGAATTACCGGTGAAACACTGGATAGAGCTGGTGTATGCTGCATTGCAATAAAACAGGCCTGCAACCTGGACGGGTAAGGTCTGGAAAGTGGTGCGATAACTTGAATTGTTATCCTGTCTTACCCTGTCACAGTAGAAAACCTGTGACACAGTAGACAAAAAAGCGGGAAGGAAAGCCCGGATTAATACCTATTCGATGCGCAATACACCAGTATCACTTTGGCCGCTGCCATCGCCGTTGCCGGAGTCGAAGATCTCTTCGTAACCTTCAACTGGCGGGTTACCGTCATAAATAAGGTATACACGGCGTTGTAAATAGGCTTCCCGGGTAAAGACATAGGGATCAACAGCAGCCTCATCACGAATACGGGTAGCCTCAAGCAGATTTGCCCGTTTGTTAATGACATTTATTGCAGCCAATGGGAACAATATTGCACCTGTTATATATGTAATGGGGTTAGTCAGCACACTGGTCGCAATGTCCGTAACATCACGGGTGGTATTGGGTCCCTGTACCGGTATATAGAGATATGAGCCTGAACCAAATCCCCACACTGCCAGAGTCTGCCCAAAGTCTTCATTATGTGCAGGCAGGTCTATATGTGACCCGACATCAACAAGTCCAGCCAGACCAATGGTAGAATTGAAAATGAAACGGATGGCATCTGACAGGCCCTGGTCAAATTTGCCTTGCAGGAATGAATTCAGCACCACATTCAGATACGCAAGATTATCAAAAAAGTTTGTGATACCGGTGCGTGCCAGTTCAGGGGTGTATTCTGCATAAGTCTCTGCGATCGGTTGCAGCAATGCCTTGTCCAGAGTGTCATTTATGCTGTAGAAAACCCTGTTGCCCGGTTCCAGTGGATCAGGGTCACCAACAGTGGTTTGGGTTGTGGCACAACCTGTTGTCAGCGCAATAAATATCAAGACAAGCGATATTTTTGTTATTGGCGTCAGTCTTGTCAGTATCATGGTGTCTCCCGGCAATTTACAGCATAAATATAAAGCTAAATGTTGGTTGAAGATCCGCTCAGTTCCTTGATTTTATTTTCAATTTCATTAACAAGGTTAGTAAAACCCTTGTCGTTGATGATCGCCGCATACTCAGCACGTTTGAGCGAGAGGTCATTTATGCCGTCGGCAATAACGCTGATTATATACCATTTCCCTGCATGTTGATGAACCAGGTAGTCAAATTTGACGGGTTTATCATTCTGTCTGGTCAATTCAGTCTTAATCAACAGCCGTCCTTTCTTGAGTGCTTCGACACTTGTAGTCTTGAATGAGTCGCCAGAATAACTGTCAAACCGGGAGGCATAGGTTGAAATACTGAGCCGCTTGAACAGATCCACAAATTGTTTTTGTTGTTCTTCGCTGAGTTCACTCCAGTAACGGCTAAGTATCACCTGCGAAATTAAAGGAGTATCAAATGAAGATTCCAGTACAGGTGCCAGTGTGTCATAGCGTCCCTGGAATTGCAGTGAATCTGCATTTTGCATGATGTTAATCAGGCTGTCATGAAATTTCTCAATGACTGCCACAGCCGCTGTGTCATCAGCCAGTGGGCAGGTTGAATAGACCAACAGGACTATGCCTAAAATATGCTGAATATACCGGCTCGAGGATCTCATGAGAGTTTTTATAATGTCACTTTATGCGTGAGGTTTGGTTGTCATATTGCAATTTTGCCTGAAATTATCAAGTTTTTTCTTTGACTGGTGGAATATCACAGGAGTTGCGTTATTTTTATGCACTCCCGGAATAACTGCGGTTTTTCCACCGGGTGCCACCCATGAACAGGTGTCGCCATGCAGAAGACCAGGTCATGATCATATAAAAGACCCCGATTAACGGTATGCAACAACCCAAGAGAGGGTTTAACCTGTAATAATTCAGTATGGGTAAATAACAGATATACATTAACAACAAGGTCAGAAAACCCCAGATGGCTGCCCAGAAACCGGCGGCTAATACAGCAATGACCGGAAATACAAAGGTCATTATCATTAACAAGGTACATGCCAGGAGTAATGCCCAGGAATAACGTAACTGGGTGAATGCACAACGTGTCACCATATCCCAGATCATACCAAGATTGTTATAAGGCCGCAGGCTGACAGCTGAATGTGTCAGGCCTATCCATATTTTGCCACCGGCATCCTTGACCTTCCGCGCCAGAGCGCAGTCATCGATCAGTTTGTTGCAAAGACTGGCGAATGCCCCGGCCTTGTTGAGCGCGGAAGTTTTAATCAGGATACAACCACCAGCAGCTGCAGCGACGTAAGGTGATACAGAATTTGAAAGACGAAATGGATAAAGTAGTTTAAAAAAGAAGATAAAGGCCGGCATTAATAATTTTTCCCAGCGGCTTTCCATACTGAGGCAGGCCATTAGCGACAGCATGTCCAGCTGTTCCAGATCGAGTTTGTTTAACAGGGCTTTTAAGGTACCGGGTTTGAGCGCTATATCGGCATCCAGCAGTAATACCAGTTCAGTTTCAACCTGTTTGCGGCCTTGTTCCAGGGCCCATAATTTTCCACTCCAGCCTTCTGGCAAAGGTTCACCAATAATTATTTCAAATCCGGAAAGTTTTTTCTGTAGCGCAATGGAGGCAGTTTGATCATCGGATTGATCATCGATCAGGATGATCCTGAGACTCTTACCCTGAGCAGCGAGGCCATCCAGTGTTTGAGAAATCACATCCTGTTCATTACGTGCCGGAATTAAAACGGTGATCCTTGAAAGATCAGCAGATGGGCCTGGAATATCAGCGTCCAGTGATTCGTGTGTATTCCATGGTCGCCAGGGCAGCAGAAATATGATGACCCAGATAACAAGTCCCGACAGGGCCAGCAGGCTCCCTACCGCATGACCCGGTTCCATCAGGCGACTTGTTTCTTACCGCCGCAGGAAGTGGCTGGTTTTTGCTGATTAGAGACCAATACCGGTTTTGGCAGCGGACCATCATCATAGAGGATGGGCAATTCCGGTGCCATGGGGCCAGTAGTGCGGGGGCCTTTAAGAAATACCTGCAATGCTTCCCATGGACGCATGAAGCTGTCGTTCACAGCTGTTGCCTCGTAACCACAATGCACCATACAGTTGGCACACTTCGGATTGCGGCCGCTACCGTATTTTTCCCATTCTGTGTCTTTAATCAGGCCCTCAAAGGTTGGCGCGTATCCTTCCCCTACCAGCAGATAACAGGGTTTCTGCCAGCCAAACACATTGCGGGTCGGATTGCCCCAGGGTGTGCATTGATAGGTCTGGTTACCGGCGAGGAAATCCAGATAAAGTGATGACTGGTTGAATTTCCACTGCTTGCCCTTGCCGAGCTTGAAGATATCGCGGAACAGTTGTTTGCTTTCCTTTTTCTTCAGGAAAACATCCTGGCGTGGAGCGCGCTCGTAACTGTAACCCGGTGAGATAGTGACACCCTCAACACCAAGCGCGGTTGCCGTATCCATGAATTCAGCGATTTCTTCTGCGGATTCACCCTGGAACAGGGTACAGTTAATGGTGACACGGAAACCTCTGGCACGGGCTTCCCTGATCACTTCCACACATTTATCAAATACGCCCTCAAGGCAGACGGAAGCATCATGACGATCATGATTACCATCCAGATGTATGGAAAAAGTCAGATAGGGTGATGGTGTATAATCATCCATGCGCCGTTCAAGCAGTAGCGCATTGGTACAGAGATAGACGAATTTTTCCTTCATGATATAACCGGCAACAATCTCCGGCATTTCCTTGTGGATCAGTGGCTCGCCTCCGGCGATGGAGACTATAGGTGCGCCACATTCATCAATCGCCTGCATGCATTCATCATAACTGAGGCGCTTGTTCAGAATTTCATCAGGGTAATCAATCTTGCCACAACCGGCGCAGGCCAGGTTGCATCGGAACAGTGGTTCCAGCATGAGTACGAGAGGATATTGTTTTTGACGGCGGATCTTCTTGCCAATAATATATTTGGCGACACGGTATTGCTGAATCAGCGGAACACTCATTATGTTCTCCGGTTATCGTTTTGTCCGGGGCCCGGGCAAGCCAGGCACCTGAATTTCTTCATGAAAATGAGTAAGATAAAGTATGCTGCCATAAATGTACAGCAAGCATTTATGATACTATGATAGGCTACTTTTGATAAATATAGCGGGCAAGAGTTTCACCCGGTTCGACCGGAGTTGGTCAGAGTCAATTACAGGATGAAGAATTCCAATGTCTTTTATATATTTCCGGTAAGTCATGGATTATCCAATTAAAACGCCAATACTCGACAGCATCAATTCACCAGCGGATTTACGCAAATTACCGGAATCCAAATTAATTCCGCTTGCCAAGGAACTGCGGGAATTCCTGCTGTATTCTGTTGCCAGGAGCGGCGGCCATTTTGCCGCCAGTCTGGGGGCAATGGAACTGACTATTGCCCTGCATTATATTTTCAACACGCCTGATGACCGGCTGGTCTGGGATGTCGGGCACCAGGCCTATGTGCACAAGATATTGACTGGCCGCAAAGACCGTCTGCATACCATACGCCAATGGCAGGGCCTGGCACCTTTCCCGAAACGTGATGAGAGTGAATATGACACCTTCGGTGTCGGGCATTCCAGTACCTCCATCAGTGCTGCCCTGGGTATGGCCATTGCTGCCAGGCAAACCGGCAGCAAGCGCAAGACTGTGGCAATCATTGGTGATGGCGGTCTCACGGCAGGTATGGCCTTCGAAGCGCTGAATCATGCCGGTGATCTGGGTATTAATTTGCTGGTGATCCTGAATGACAACAACATGTCGATATCACCGAATGTCGGGGCGCTCTCCAACCGTTTTGCACAACTGTTGTCCGGCAAGATTTACACGACAATGAAAAAAGGCAGCAAGAAAGTGCTCTCAAAAATGCCCAATGCCTGGGAACTGGCACGCCGTGCTGAGGAACATGTGAAGGGATTGATCATGCCCGGGACATTATTTGAGGAGTTCGGATTTAATTACATCGGCCCGATCGATGGCCATGACCTGCCAACCCTGCTTGCAACAATCAGAAATATTAATAAACTCGATGGACCGCAATTCCTGCATATCATTACCAGGAAAGGCAAGGGTTATGCACCTGCCGAGGAAGACCCTGTTAAATATCATGGCGTCACCCCGTTTGATCCGGTCAAGGGTATCGTCTCTTCCGGTAAGACTGGTGTGAAGAAACCGACATTCAGTGACGTGTTTGGTGAATGGGTATGTGATATGGCAGCGAAGGACAAACACCTGGTCGCCATCACACCGGCTATGCGCGAAGGTTCAGGCCTGGTGAGATTTGAAAAGGAATACCCGGATCGTTATTTTGATGTGGCTATCGCAGAACAGCACAGCGTTGCTGTTGCTGCCGGTATGGCCTGTGATGGATTGAAACCGGTGGTTGCCATTTATTCCACTTTCCTGCAGCGTGGTTACGATCAGCTCGTGCATGATGTTGTCGTCCAGAATCTGCCTGTACTGTTCGCCATTGACCGTGCCGGTGTAGTTGGCGCAGATGGCCCTACGCACAACGGCAGTTTTGATATCAGTTTCATGCGCTGTCTGCCAAACATGGTGATCATGGCACCCGCGGACGAGAACGAATGCCGGCAGATGCTCTATACCGGTTTTCTCCTTAATCAACCCGCGGCAGTGAGATATCCGCGCGGCACCGGTATGGGAGTTGAAGTTAAAAAAGTGATGGCCGCACTGCCCATAGGCAAGGCAGAGATCCGCAGAGTGGGCAAGGGCATTGCCATACTTTCTTTTGGTGTGATGCTGGAACCTGCGTTACAAGCCGCGGAAGAATTGAATGCCACCGTTGTTAACATGCGCTTTGTCAAACCCATAGATGAAGCCATGATCCTGGAAATGGCAGCCACACATGATCTGCTGGTAACCATTGAAGAGAATGTAGTCCAGGGCGGCGCGGGCAGTGCGGTGAATGAAGTGCTTGCCGCACATGGCATTACTCATCCGATCATTAATTACGGATTACCTGACCGGCTAATCCAGCACGGCACACGTGAAGACATGCTTAAGGATGCAAAACTTGATAAGGCAGGATTGCTGGAATTTATACAACAATATAATGAAAAAACCGGACTGGATAAAAAAATCAGGAGTGCCTGATGGCGGGTTGTGTCATTTCGAGCGCAGCGAGAAATCTTGCTTTTCAAATATTTTTAAACATTTAATTTCGCCCAATGGCGACCTACTTTTACAAGCTACATCCTGTAGCTTGCCCTTCGGGCCAGCCTTCGGCTGTTCAAATTCGTTCCAGACGAATTTGTCTTTGAAGAAAAGCAGGCAGTAGTGGTACAGGGATGGACCGTTTACAGAGCTAAGGATGTAAAAGAACTTTCTCCGGGCGCATTGGCCCCAAAATAAATTTGGGGCTTCCCGTGATGCTCGTTGCGGGATACGCGCCGTTGACCAAGTCCATCCATGGACTTGCCCTTACAGGCATGCTGCGCATGTCCAAATTCGCTCCCGGCGAATTTGTCTTATTCGCATGACCTCCAGGGATGGAGGAAATGCAGAAGGATTGTCGGAACAATCCCTGCCCATGCTCAAGCGAGCTAAAAATTACATCCATGTAATTTTTGCGCTACCGTTGCCTCACATCCCGGCAAGGCTTTACGGAGGGGAAAACCATGATCGAACCACAAACTTAGCATGAGAAAAGGGGAATTAATATTAATCAACACTGACCATATTGATTCAAATCTTTTAGTATAAATTATATTTTTCACGCCTCGCATCAGCGGTAAAGTGCGCGCGTAGCGGGCACTTTTTCCGGCTGCATGCGTTTGTTAGGTGCATCATGCGAGCGAGCCCGATGGTTTTGTATCTGGATTAGCGTCTATAAGAATCACGTTAGGATTATTTTCAAATTTCAGATCTCGAAGAATTTTCAAAATTTTCTCGTACTCCTCCTCAGAAAAGAAAAGGATCACCTTTAATGCTGATCTTGCATCGCTTGCCTTTTGGTAAATTTCAGCTTGTTTTTCAAGATTGCGTCTAAGCTGGGAGTTTTTTGCAAGTTTGAATTCTACGAGTGACTTATCAAAACTACCGCGCGAAATCTTAAAGTCTACCGGTCCTCTGCCATCATTGACTTCTCTACTAACATCGGAGGGTGTCGCAAACCATGTCAACCTAAACAAGATATGAAGATCGCTTTCGCGCCGTATTGGCTCTCCGTGTGAAAAGAATAACTTATGCCCACCTTTGTTCTCTATTACATCTTTGAGAAAGAATACACGAGCCTTTGTTTCTTCGTATGTATCTGCCCCGGTCCGGTAAAAATCTGATGTTCCAATTAGCGTATGTATAAATTCTGAGAGCTGGCGAATGTAAAGAGTTTCGACATCTTTTACATTTTGCTTGCTGATTGAAACTGCCTCGTCCCCATGGTCCTCTTTTAATCGAATAAAAAAATCAACCAATTCGGGATACTTCCTTAATGCTTTACCAATGGCCTCCGTAATTTCCGGTCTCCTAGGTTCTTCTGGCAACATCCGATAGAAATAATCATTTATCTGTGCCCTAAGAGCATTGTTCGGGATAGCATCTACAACATCATTAAAATCTTTTACGAGGTCTGATTTATTAATCCACGTATCATCTTTTGTCAGGATATCTTTTGGAGTGATGATCACGAAATCATTTTCGTGATAAGGTAGTAAATAATTTTTTGTGACCCACGAACGGGTATCAAAATTAAATGAAGCCCGGCCAATCGGAAGATTCCGGCATTTATCCGGATCGATAAATTTACTCACAAACTCCTGAGTATATTCGAGAAGATAGTCTTTTATTAAATTGGTAGTGAAATCACTGATATTATCCTTACCTACGCCATCTCTCACCAAACAGAGTTTCTCTAAATGGCTATCTTTAGTAATTCGCTCATTTCCAAAATTTGAAAATAACGATTCCAAGTTTGAACAAAGTGCTCTTGCGAAATCTAGGCCAAGTCCCGATCCGCTGTTTCCGACTAAACTAAAACCAAGCCAGTTTTGCTTAACCTCTGAGAACATAAACCATGCTCTAAGATGTCCCTCGGAGAGATTCCCATCAACAGCACGATCTCTCAAAAATCTTAGATATTGAATAATATTGTTGTGTAAGGCTTGGTATTCAGGACGATCAGAGTTAAACAATAAAAATGGATCGATAAACAGCGGGAGATCGTTTACCAGCGATATGTTAAATGCTCCGTATGAATCTAGCGTCTCTGGATCTACATCAAATACATCTGTGAAATATAAGTTCACGTTTCCCTACCTATGCGCCTAACGTCCCCAGTAACCGGCGCTGTACAAGCGGCGCGCCGCTTGTACAGCGTCCGCGTTGACTGGGTGGTTAGCCCTCAT
>MGYU01000022.1 GCA_001801885.1 Gammaproteobacteria bacterium RIFCSPLOWO2_12_47_11 | reverse complement strand
TCGAAGTCATGGCTTCCATCTACCCCGGCTACCAACCCTTCACCGGATTCACCAGCGTCATCATCGGAACAATCTACGGATTTGTGGATGCAGCGATCGGCATTACGATTTTTGGGTGGCTGTATAACTGTTTTGTGAAGTGAGGATTAAACAATCTGTTTATTTTATCATTTTTATGATTCCAGCCCTTTTCTCTTGTTAGTTTATGAGTCAAAATTAGTACTAAATGTTTCTTGTCGAGGGGGACGACATGAAAAAACTTTATACCATTGGTTATGAAGGAATTAAGCTAGATGACTTCTTAGAGACTCTAGATAAAGCCCAAATTGATGTTCTATTGGATATCCGAGAATTTCCAATCTCACGACGTAAGGGATTTTCAAAAAATATCCTTTGCGAAGCATTAGCTGAGTTTGATATTGATTATAGACACGAGAAAAGATTAGGTTCTCCCAAAAACATTCGCCATAAACTTAGAAAAGATCATGATTATGAAGCCTTCTTTAAAGCATTTGGTCGTTATTTACAAAAACAAAATGGGTTGCTCCAAGAACTAACAGAAGAACTGAGTGGTAATATTGCACTAATGTGTTATGAGAAGGATCATACTTTATGTCATCGTTTGCCAGTTGTTGACGCACTAGCAGATATGTTGGGACTCACTCCAAAACACTTAGAGGTTAATTCCAATGAGCCAAGGAAGACACGAAAGACGCCGTATTCGAATATTAGTCAAAGCTTTTCCACAGCCTAGCCAAAAATACGAAGAAACAGTTTGCTGCGCTGGCATCACAGAAGATACCGGTGAGATTTTAAGACTTTACCCTATCCGCTATCGCAGGTTAGATAAGAATAATCAATTTGAGCGATTCGACTTGGTGGAGATGATAATTGCGAAAGACTCTGATCCAAGGCCGGAAAGTTATCATGTAATTGAAGATTCAATTAAATTAATTGAGTCTGGTAAAATATTATCAGATCAATCAAAAGTACAATTGTGGAAGCCTTTTATTTCTTCATCACTTAATGCACTTCATAAAGATAATAAAAATACTAATAAAAGTTTAGGTATAATCAAACCTGATCCTGGAAGTATACAATTTAAAGTAAAATTAGCTGATAAGAGTAATGCAGAAGATAAGAAAATAGCAGATTTGGTATATAAACAAGTTTCTCTTATTGAAGATCCACTAAAACCTCTTGCCCGGCCTAAATACAGTTTTTATTATCATTACACATGTGGTGGACATCCACATAAACACCAGATTCACGACTGGGAAGTTCAAGCTACTTTCATAAATTATAAAAGGCATTATAAAACTGAAGATGAAATTATAGAAAAGATGACGGACATGTATCAGGAAATAATTCCAGAAAGAAATCTGCACTTAATAATGGGCACAATGAAAGCACATCCACAAACTTTTATCGTCATTGGGTTGCTCAGAACGGGATTGGACCCAGAAGAACTCAGCAAACAAGGAGTTCTTTTCTAGTTTAGTATTGGCAATATTTGTATTTATTTATCAAGTATAAACCTTTCACCGGATTAAAAAGGTCATAACCGGAATCATCTACGGATTTGTGGACGCAGCGATCGGCGTTACGATTTTTGGGTGGTTGTATAACTGCTTTGCGAAATGAAATTCAAGAATCAAGACTTGACCCTAATTTTTGTCGCATCTCGATCTGATCAGAAAACACCATGCATGTTCATTTCTGATCACAACTTTTTATTAACCTGTTGTTTTTGATCAGATTTTTATTTTGATTTGTGGGGATTTCTCAGGGTCTGTCCCCTATTATTCGTGCTATTATTCGCATTAAAGTTATGATTCAAGATTCACGACTGCATGGATGCAGGAGGTAGAGTAACGCCGGGAGCGGTTACCGAAGACCTGACTCCGATCTCTCGCAAGACCTGACCTCGATCTTGTACCTATTAAAAATTGAATAACTAATTAAAAACAATAATAGGTCTTCGTCAATTTGAACGTGCGACCCCCTCAAACATCCTAGTCAGGTGTATCGATAATTTTATCAGAAATAAATAAAACCCGCTTTGACTTAATCTAAAAAGTTGAGTTTTTTCAGCTGGTGTGAATTCACTTATCGGCATCGAATGTAAATCATCCAAAAGAGCTATGCTTTCATTAATTTTCCCTTTTATTTCTGGGAAATAAAAAATGTCTGTAACTCTTTGTGATTTAATTGTGTCAATTGTATTTGTAATTATTTCATCGGTTTTTTTGGTGCTTTTTAAAAATGAATAATAGTCTGCAAGTTTTATGAGCGGGGCAAATATAATTTTTCTATTCTTAGGTATCTTATTATGTATATTTATATCGCAAGAGTTAGAGATTATTATTCCTGAAACATTTTTTTTCTCGCCAGAATAAAAATTTAATGCAATAAAGCCAAATAGCCCATCACCTTGCATCCAATTTTTACCTTCATGGCCATATAAATAGTAGTTAAATTTAGTAGGAAATTTTTTTAGCTCTGAGTATAGTTCGTCCTTTTGGGCTGGGGTTAAATAAGCCGGAAAACTAATATTTGCCGAATTTATTAAATCATCCAACATCAGTTAAGCTTATTTAACTATAAAGATTCCATAAATTTGAATAGAGCACATCTCTGCAATCAGCATCTATGTCAGCTTGATTATCTATTAGGCTACTGTGTATTTTATAAATCACATCTGCCAACATCTCATCTACCGAATTCATAGTACGAATTTCAATTGTACTTAGAGTATCAGGTAGATTTGTTATTGTTACTGAAGAGAGATGGCTAATTGACTGTGTGCCTGAAAATGCAAATGGCACTAATAACAATAGTTGGGACAAAGATAAATTATTTTTTGAAGACTGAGTCCCTTTAATATTATCTTTAATTCTTAAAATTTCAGTTGTATTTTCCATAATTAACTCCATGTTGGCCCTAATTTCTGTAATGTCTCATTAGTCAGAATACTAAGAAATATTTCTTTTTCCACTGAATGTATTTTTTCAAGCAATTTAGATTTATCACTCCAAAAATTTGAAAGATCCTTAGTCAATTGAGTATCAATATCTAGTATTATTCCCGCACGCTTATCAGCAGTAAGCTCTGCATTTGAAGTAACTTGAACAATATTTAGACAGTCATTAAATATAACTTCAGTCCTTACATGACAAATAGATTTCGTTAAATCAAATTTTCCTAGTGTTCCTGAAAACAATATTTTATCTTTACCTATAATCTTATTATCCGCTGGAACAAAGTTTGTATACCTGAGTGCAATTCGTTCGACTTTTTTAACTAATTTTGTTTCATCAAGTGTAGCTAGGCATTTATTAATTCTCTTTTTGAAATTAGTCCATCCTTCATATGGACTATGCTTGCTTACAGTAAGTACATTGCCTCCAATTAATAAGACAGTTTTATTTCCAGTGAATTTGTTAGTCGCCTGATATCTTAGGCTTGGATCCATGTCAATAAGTTGAACGGGTAAATGGGATATTGGTAACTTTTCAATATTTGGATAATCTAATTTATGCTTTTGGTATATTAAACCAGAAAGGATATCACCTATGTTTGATTGTGTGCCTTGAAATCTGATTTCAAAAATCGATTCAACAATAGTATCAGTAGCTAAGGCCTTTAAGACTCTCTTCTTTTGAGTCATATCTAATCAGGTTTCTTGTTAGGGTTCATCAGAGGTTGGGTGAAATTATACACATGCAAGATTTTCAAAATATTAGCACAAGGGTTAGTTTCTAGTTAGATATATGTGGTTTCTATCAACAAAAATAGCCGTATTTGTGCCTACATAACGCCTACATGAGCAAATTCATAATATCTTAAATTTATAGAAATGTGTATATCTTATTGATTTAATTGGTGGGCCGTGTAGGGGTCGATCCTACGACCTTGGGATTAAGAGTACCCAACAAAATATTTAAAAGCACTCAGCTGAGGTAGATAACTGCTCCATTCATTAATCTACACTTCCACCATCCATGGTGGTCGTGCAGGCGGTGATAATTCGCCGCTGCAAGCGAGGACGCTTACATGGAAGTAGGCGGTAGAGCGACGCAGGATGCCAAAGCCGAGTTTATTAGTAATAAATGATGAGTTTGGAGTGGCGAATTAGCGCCGGATGGTGCCAGCTGTGGGCTTTTAAAGCAATGCGGGGAGATCTGAGCTTCCCATCAAATACTCATCCACCCCTCTTGCCGCTGATCTGCCTTCACTAATCGCCCATACAATCAAACTCTGTCCATGCTGCATATCACCAGCGGTGAATACACCGGGCACATTGGTCATCCAGTTTTCATCGCGCCAGACATTACCACGTTCGTTGATGGCCACACCCAGTTGCTCAAGCATTCCCTCTTTCTCAGCGCCGGTAAATCCCATCGCCAGGAGTACCAGTTCGCAGGGGATGGTAAAATTGCTGCCACGTATTTCATTAAAGATGACCCGCCCGGCTTCGCGCTGCATTTCCACTTTCACAATTTCCAGTTCCTTCAAATTACCGTTTTCATCGCCGATAAACTTCTTGGTGGAAACGGAATACAACCTTTCACCCCCTTCTTCGTGGGCGGAAGTGGTACGGAAGATAAACGGCCACTCCGGCCAGGGGTTGTTCGGGGAGCGGGTTTCCGGCGGGCGTGGCATGATCTCAAGTGAAGTGACGGATTTGGCTCCCTGGCGGTGGACCGTCCCCAGGCAATCGGCGCCGGTATCACCACCACCGATAATGACCACATGCTTGCCTTCAGCAGAAATAAACTGATCATCTGGAATCTCATCGCCTTCGCAGCGACGGTTCTGTAATGGCAGGTAATCCATGGCCTGGTGCACGCCTTTTAATTCACGTCCGGGGATAGGCAAATCCCGTCGCGCACAGGCACCACCGGTTAATATTAACGCATCAAATTCTTTCCTTAAATCATCTACAGAAACATTGACCCCGACGTGACTGTTGGTCTCGAAGATCACACCTTCAGCGCGCATCTGATCAAGACGGCGGTCCAGCACCCGCTTTTCCATCTTGAACTCCGGGATGCCGTAACGCAGTAAACCGCCAATACGATCATCCCGCTCAAACACGGTAACGTCGTGCCCGGCGCGGCAGAGCTGCTGGGCAGCGGCAAGCCCGGCCGGGCCTGAACCGATGACGGCGACTTTCTTGCCAGTCTTGATTTCCGGCGGCATAGGCTTGACCCAGCCGTTTTCCCAGGCTTTATCAATGATTGAAATTTCAACTGCCTTGATAGTTACGGGATCATCATTGATCCCCAGTACGCACGCACCTTCACAGGGAGCGGGACACAACGTGCCGGTGAACTCAGGGAAATTATTTGTTTCATGCAGTCTCTCGATTGCTGCCAGCCATTGATCACGATAGACCAGGTCATTCCAGTCCGGGATCAGGTTACCGAGCGGGCAACCCTGGTGACAAAACGGGATGCCGCAATCCATGCAACGGGCGGCTTGTTCCTTGAGTGGCTCCACCGGCCACGGTGCCATCACCTGGTGCCAGTCTTTGAGGCGTTCCCTGACCGGGCGATAGGGTTGCTTGACCCGCTTGTACTCCATGAAACCTGTAATTTTAGCCATGGGCGGCCTCCATTACGGCTTCGTCTACGGATGTGCCCTGTTCTTTTGCTTTCTTGATGGCGGCGAGTACGCGCTTGTAATCCTTTGGCATGACTTTCACAAATTTACTCTTATATTTTGCCCAGTTATCCAGGATATTATTCGCGACACTGCTCTGGGTATATTGAATGTGCTTGTTTAACAGTATCTTGACGGTTTCGATGTCTTCTTTATCTTCAAACTTGTCGAGGTCGACCATACCCATATTGCAACGGATGTTAAAATCACCCGCTTCATCCAGCACATAGGCAATACCGCCGGACATACCGGCTGCGAAGTTACGGCCGGTCTTGCCAATTATCACTACACGGCCGCCGGTCATGTATTCACAACCGTGATCACCCACACCTTCGACGACGGTATTCACGCCGCTGTTCCTGACACAGAAACGTTCACCGGCTATGCCGCGGAAATACGCTTCGCCACCGGTGGCCCCGTACAACAGGACATTACCGACCAGGATATTTTCTTCCGGTACAAACGTGGCATGACGTGGCGGGGAGACAATGATCTTGCCGCCGGACAGGCCCTTGCCGAGATAATCGTTGGCATCACCTTCCAGTGTGAGGGTGACACCTTTGGTGACGAATGCACCAAAGCTCATGCCGGCCGAACCATTGAAATGGATCCTGATGGTGTCTTCCGGCAGACCTTCCGCACCGTAACGCCTGGTAATCTCATGGCTGAGGATGGTGCCCACGGTCCGGTTGGTGTTGCGAATCGGGAGGATAATATCGACTTCTTTCCTGGATTCCAGCGCATCCTTGCAGAGCGGCACCAGTGTGGTGACATCCAGTGATTTTTCCAACCCGTGATTCTGTGTTTTGGAACAATAAATGTCATCACCGGGACGGGGTACCGGTTTGTACAGGATCTTGCTGAAATCAAGGCCCTGTGCCTTCCAGTGATCGATTGCTTTTTTCACATCCAGTTTATCGACACGGCCGATCATTTCATTCATGGTGCGGAAACCCAGTTGCGCCATGTATTCACGCACTTCTTCTGCAATGTATCTGAAAAAGTTTTCAACGAATTCAGGTTTGCCGGAAAACTTCTTGACCAGTTCCGGGTTCTGGGTGGCAACACCTACCGGGCAGGTATTGAGATGGCAGACGCGCATCATGATACAACCCGATACGACCAGGGGTGCGGTGGAGAAACCGAATTCTTCTGCACCGAGTAACGCGGCGATGGTGACATCACGACCGGTCTTGAGTTGTCCGTCAGTCTGCACCACGATGCGGTCGCGCAATCCATTCTGCACGAGTACCTGTTGCGTCTCGGCCAGGCCAAGTTCCCAGGGCAGTCCGGCATGTTTCAATGAACTGATCGGTGATGCACCGGTTCCACCATCGTAACCGGAGATCAGTACGACATCGGAGTGTGCCTTGGCCACACCGGCGGCGACTGTTCCGACACCCACTTCAGCAACCAGCTTCACATTGATGCGCGCTTTCGGGTTGGCGTTTTTCAGATCGTGAATCAGCTGCGCCAGGTCCTCGATGGAATAAATATCATGGTGCGGTGGCGGTGAGATCAATCCGACACCGGCGGTGGAATAACGCACCTTGGCAATCCAGGGGTAAACCTTGGTCCCTGGTAACTGGCCGCCTTCGCCCGGCTTTGCTCCCTGCGCCATCTTGATTTGAATATCATCGGCGTTGGTGAGGTATTCTGCTGTGACACCGAAACGGCCCGAGGCGACCTGCTTGATCGCACTCCGGCGCGAATCACCATTCGCATCCGGTATATATCGATCCGGATCTTCACCGCCCTCGCCGGTATTGGATTTTCCGCCCAGCCGGTTCATGGCAATGGCGAGTGTTTCATGTGCAACTCTACTGATCGATCCGTAGGACATCGCGCCCGTGGAAAAACGTTTCAGGATGTTTTCAACCGGTTCCACTTCTTCGATGGGGACAGGAGATTTTTTGAATTCAAACAGGCCACGCAGGGTGGCCAGATGTTCACTTTGGTTGTTTATCAGGTCGGAATATTCCTTGAATACCTTGTACTGGCCGGAACGGGTGGCATGTTGCAATTTAAAAACTGTTTCCGGATTGAAGAGATGATATTCACCATCACGTCGCCACTGGTACTCACCACCCCATTCCAGGTCGGGCTGTTTGACCGGACGATCGGGAAATGCATTATGGTGACGAATGCTGGCTTCCCTGGCGATGACATCAATACCTATACCGCCGATACGTGAGGCCGTCCAGGTGAAATATTTATCAACGAATTCCTTGCTAAGTCCTATGGCTTCAAATATCTGTGCACCACGATAGGATTGCACTGTTGAGATTCCCATCTTGGACATGGTTTTGATCAGTCCCTTGCTGACGGCCTTGATGAAATTCTTGATCGCTTCTTCGTGTGACATTTCCGGCACATGTCCCTTGCCGATAAGATCACCGATTGTTTCAAAGGCAAGATAAGGATTGACGGCGTTGGCGCCATAACCGATCAATGCCGCAAAGTGGTGGACTTCACGGGGATCACCGGATTCCAGCACCAGGCCTGCACGGGTGCGTATTCCTGTCCTGATCATGTGGTGGTGTACACCGGCCGTTGCGAGCAATGCCGGGATGGCGGCATTTTCTTCATCAATACCACGATCGGAAAGAATGATATTGGTATAACCTGCAGCAACAGCAGCATCGACTTCGGCACAAATATTCTTAAGTGCGGCATCCATTCCCGGTCCATCTTCAGCAACCGGATAGAGGATGGAAACAGTCTTGCTTTTCAGGCCGGGCAGATTCACATCACGGATGCGGGCAAGTTCTTCATTGGTAATGACCGGCGTTTGCAGTTTGATCTGCCTGCAACTTTCGGGAGTGGGTTTCAGCAGGTTGCCTTCCGGTCCCAGCGTGGTACTGACCTGGGTCACCAGTTCTTCGCGAATACCATCGAGCGGCGGGTTGGTCACCTGTGCAAACAGTTGTTTGAAATAGTCATATAACAATCTTGAACGATTGGACAACACGGCAAGTGCGGCATCGGTGCCCATGGACCCGATGGGTTCCATGCCTGTTGCAGCCATCGGCGCCATCAATATACGCAAATCTTCATGGCTGTAGCCAAAGACCTGCTGCCGCTGCAACAGGGTGTCAGGATCAGTGCCGTGAATATTTTTCGGTGTAGGTAGTTTTTCCAGCGGGACAAGGTTCTTTTTCAACCATTCGCCGTAAGGATGTTCCTTGATAAACTGGTTCTTGATTTCTGCATCGTCGATGATGCGTCCCTGTTTGGTATCCACCATGAATATACGGCCGGGATGCAGCCTTTCCTTTATTTTCACATTCTCCGGTGCGACTTCCAGTACGCCCACTTCTGAAGCCATGATCACCATGTCATCCTTGGTGACATAATAACGCGAAGGTCTTAACCCGTTACGGTCCAGTACTGCACCAATCACTTCACCATCAGTAAATGCAATTGAGGCAGGACCATCCCAGGGTTCCATCAGACAGGCATGGTATTCGTAGAAAGCCCGGCGTTCTTCATCCATGGTTTCGTGTCCGCTCCAGGCTTCAGGAATCATCATCAATACAGCATGTGGTAATGGCCGGCCTGCAAGATAGAGAAATTCCATGACGT
Organism: Gammaproteobacteria bacterium RIFCSPLOWO2_12_47_11; assembly: GCA_001801885.1. Taxonomy (GTDB): domain Bacteria; phylum Pseudomonadota; class Gammaproteobacteria; order Eutrophobiales; family Eutrophobiaceae; genus 2-02-FULL-47-50. Next base: position 19,575 of record MGYU01000022.1, on the reverse strand, counting down.
TATCAAAGGTTGCAGAATCACTGTTTCCATCAGTGATTATGGGGTAAAGCTTTTGCAGATCATCGCCAAATAATTCAGATTCGCAGAGTGCCTGGCGGGCCAGCATCCAGTTGGTGTTGCCGCGCGCGGTATTGATTTCACCATTGTGCGAGATGTAACGGAACGGATGTGCCAGCCGCCATTGCGGCAGGGTGTTGGTGGAAAACCGTTGGTGGACCAGGGCCATTGCCGATTCAATGTCGGGATCACCCAGTTCGGGGAACATCGGTTCTATCTGCGTACCGGTTAACATGCCCTTGTAAACAAAGGTACGGTATGAAAGGCTCGGCACATAAAACAAGGCCTTTTCGTCCAAGTCACTATTGGCGATAGCATGCTCGGTACGTTTACGTATTACATAAAGTTTTCTGTCGAATGCCGCAGGATCTGTGATGCTGTCATCACAGGCGATGAAAAGCTGTTTAAAAACCGGTTCTTCTGCCCTGGCGCTGGGGCCCAACAGTGAATCATCCGTGGGAACATCACGCCAACCCAGCAAGTGTTGTCCTTCATCCCTGATTATCGTTTCAAAAATCTTCCGGCATTGTGCAGATTGTTCCGGATCTCTTGGCAGGAACACCATACCAGCGCCGTATTTATTTATATCCGGTAATTCAATATTGATTTCCTTACATACCTTGCGGAAAAATTTATCCGGTTTCTGAATCAGTATGCCGACACCATCACCGGTATTTTCCTCGCAGCCACAAGCACCACGGTGCAACAGATTTTTAAGAATAGTATGGGCGTTTGTGACAATCTTGTGTGATTTGCGGCCCTTCATGTCAACGACGAAACCGACGCCACAGGCATCGTGTTCCTGGCTGGGGTCATACAGGCCTTGCGTCGGTTGACCAATGCTATGTTTCATTAAAACACCACCATAATTACAGCCACTGTTTTGAGGGCAAAATCCGCCCTCTTTGTTATTTAGACTTATGGCCTACTCGATATCACCATGACCAGACCCCAAAAAGGGAGGAAATTATAATAAAGCGGGCCATTAATGTCACGGTGCAACAATATATTATGTCATGGAGCATGCTTAAAAGTAAGCCTTGCATTTCAACAAGTTAATTAATTCTCTCTAACTCCGCGATAGCAAAACGGTCAGTCATCCCGGCAATATAATCAGCTATCACCCGTGCCCGGCCAGAGGCCCCGGCAATATCTTCTTCTTTATTCAGGCGCAACTGGACGTCTTTGGGGAATAAACCGGTATCAGCCATATAGACTTCAAACAAGGTTTTAACCGTCTGTTTGGCCTTGCCTGTCATTTGCTGCACACGGTCATGCTGGTAGAGGTTTTTTCTCAGAAACCGTTTCAGTTCCATATGCTTGTTCAAAATCTCCTCACCCAGACCAATCAACGGTACTGGCAGACTGCGTACCGTATCAATATCGGCAGGTTGATACTGATCAATCTTTGTCCGGCTGTTGGCAATCAAATCACCGACCAGTGTATTGATCATGCGCCGGACTATCTCATGGATCAGTCGTCTTTCACTCAAATCCGGCCATTGCCTGCTGACAATATCATACTGGTCACTGAACAATTCACAGACTTTTAATTGCTCCGTGGCGATTAACCCGGAACGCAGGCCATCGTCCACGTCATGATTGTTATAGGCGATTTCGTCTGCAATATTGGCCACCTGCGCTTCAAGACCAGGCTGACCACCTTCCAGGAAACGCCGTCCCAGATCACCGAGTTTGACAGCATGCTTGCGTGAACAGTGTTTGAGTATCCCTTCCCTGGTCTCAAACAAAAGATTCAGTCCGGGAAAATCCGCATAGCGTTCTTCAAGCAGATCGACAACCCGCAATGACTGAAGGTTATGTTCAAATCCGCCATAATCCTTCATGCAGTTATTCAGGACATCCTGCCCGGCATGGCCGAACGGTGTATGACCGAGGTCGTGTGCCAGACAAATCGCCTCTGTCAAATCTTCGTTAAGTTTTAATGCCCTGGCGATGGTGCGTCCTATCTGTGCAACTTCGATGGAATGGGTGAGGCGGGTACGGAACATATCACCCTCATGATTTACGAATACCTGCGTTTTGTACTCAAGCCGGCGAAAAGCAGCAGAATGAATTATGCGATCGCGATCACGCTGATACTGATTTCGATGCTCCGGTTGTGGTTCCCCGAAGATACGTCCTTTGGAATTATCTTCTCTGGCTGCATAACAAGCCAGTTCAGACATCAGCGGGACTCCGTTGCGGAAGAAAAATTTTCCAGTGTTGCCCTGAGTTTTTCAGGATCAAACTGGTTGGTAACGAATGCTTCGCCCAACTGTTTCATCAAGACCAGATGCATGGCACCATCCCTGGCTTTTTTATCCACTGCCATGAGTTCCAGCATCCTGGCTGGAGTTAAAGTTGGTGGCAATCTGACTGGTAACTTCGCTCTAGTGAGAATTTTTCTTGTCCTCTCCAGGTCCTGTGTTGACAACCAGCCGTGCCGGCTGGACAAATCGGCCGCCATCAACATACCGGCAGCGACCGCTTCACCATGTAACCAGCCTTTATAATCAAGTCCTGTTTCTATCGCATGACCAAAAGTATGGCCGAGATTCAATATTGCCCGCATACCTGACTCTTTTTCATCGATCGCTACAACTTCAGCCTTGTTCCGGCAAGACACTTCTATGGCATAACTGATTTCCTGAATTTCCCTGTGCAACAGTTTTTCAATATTCTGTTCCAGCCATTCAAAAAATTTCCGGTCGCGTATCAAGCCATATTTTATGACCTCGGCAAGCCCGGCCTGGAGCTCCCTGTCGTGCAGCGTAAGTAATGTAGAAATATCCGTAATGACGGCCCGGGGTTGATGAAAGGCACCTATCATATTTTTGCCCAGCTTGTGATTAACTGCAGTTTTCCCGCCCACTGAAGAATCCACCTGGGCAAGTACAGTAGTTGGCACCTGGATATAATCAACGCCCCGTTGATAACAGGCTGCCGCAAAGCCGGTAATATCCCCGATAACCCCGCCACCCAGGGCGACCAGACAACAGTTCCTGCTGTAGCGCTGTTGCAACAGCCTGGTAATGATTTCATTCATTACATCCAGTGTCTTGTATTGCTCACCATCAGGGAGTATCACTTTGTCTGTTGTAAAACTACCCAGGGACCGCATGGTCCGCTCAAGGTACAAGGACGCGATGGTATCGTTGGTGACCACCAACACTTGTTTTGATCTAATACAATTTTTGAATATTTCCGGCTTGTCCAGCAATCCCCCGCCTATAAATATCGGGTAAGCATGCTCACCAAGTTCTACCCTGATTTCCTTCATTGTATTGCCCTGTACTTGCATATTTCCTCTATAACCTGTGAAACCGGTTGCCGGTCTGTATCCACAATGAGATCAGCAATCTCCTCATACAAGGGAGATCTTGTTTTGAGTAATTCCTCCATTTTTTTCCGGGGATCGTCCGTGTTCAGCAGGGGTCTTTTATTGTCTCTGGTTGCGCGTTTTAACAGTTGCTTGATTCCTGCTCTAAGATATACAACCACACCCCTTTCAGCGAGATTTTTTCTGTTTACATGATTAAGAACAACACCACCTCCCGTTGCCAGGACAATATCAGACTGTCCTGTCAATTCCTCAATCACATCGGATTCCCGTCTGCGGAAACCTTCTTCTCCTTCAATATCGAATATTAACGCAATCCTGACGCCGGTTCGATTTTCTATTGCCTGGTCGCTGTCAAAAAACCGTAAATTGAGTATTTTTGCCAGCCGGCGGCCAATCGTCGATTTACCCGCACCCATCGGGCCGATAAGAAATATGTTGTTGTGATTTTTCAATTGGTGTCAGCTTATGGCGTTGGTCTTTAATAATTAACAATATGTCATGCATGATACTAGAACCTATCTCAAGATTCCTCACGAGCCGCATTGCTGCACCAAAAGCCCGCGGTCAAGGCGCGCGAGGCACAGGTGATAGCCGTAGCTATCGCCAAGCCGATTAACGCAGAGTGCAGGTTTTTGTTGCGCAACCCGCAGGGACGGGGTGTTTGCGGCACATGGCCGCGTCGCTCGTCGCTCATTTGGAACAACCAACTACTCTTCCTTGCCCTGCCACCGCAAACCTCGCCGTCGCGACCGCGCGGAATCTTGAGATAGGTTCAATAATCGGGACCGATCAACTGCAGAAAAGAAAAGGGTGTGACCATCAATATGGCCACACCCTGTAAAGTATTAACTGATGTTATGGTTGTTAAATGGACTAAATTTGCAGATTTTCCTTCAGTATCTTTGGTGTTACAAAGATAAGCAGTTCGGATTTTGTAGTGCTTTCGGAAGTTCTCTTGAAGAGAAAGCCGACATAGGGCAAATCTCCGAAGAACGGTATTCTGTCTGATGAATTATTTGCTGTTTGTGAATATACACCACCCAGTACGACCGTCTCGCCATTATCTACCAGCACCTGTGTGCTTACGCTCCGGGTATTGATGGGGGGCACACCCAAAACATCAGGTGCCCCACGGGTGTCCTGATTCACAGAAAGATCAAGCAAAACACGATCATCAGGTGTTATTTGCGGTGTGACTCTCAGTGCCAGCACGGCCTTCTTGAATGATACTGAAGTTGCACCACTGGACGATGCTTCCTGATAAGGAATTTCCACACCGGATTCAATAACGGCCTCACGCTGGTTGGCGGTGATTACTTTGGGACTGGCAATGTTTTCACCACGGCCTTCTGCCAAAGCAGCAGACAATTCAAGCTGCATCAGATAAGAACCGATAATGCCGTAGGCCAGAGACAATGATCCGGTAGCACCTGCAACCGGTAAAGTCACCATCAGATTCTCATTTGTGCCATTATTAAATGATGTGGTACCGCCAAAATCCGTAGTGCCTGGCTGTCCACCTCCGATAAATAATCCCGGTTCCCCTGATCCTCCCAATGTATTGGTAAGGGGGTCTTCCCTGGTTGCCTTGCTGTATCCAAACCGCACGCCGAGGTCCTTGGAAAAACTTTCATCGGCATTGACAATACGTGATTCAATTAATACCTGGCGCACAGGTATGTCCAGTTTCGCCACCATCGCCCTGATACTCTCCAGGCTGGTAGCAACATCCTGAATAATCAGTGTATTGGTCCTGGAATCGATTGTGACATTACCCCTGGTGGATAAAAGGTTATTTGCCTCGGCCTTTATCAATTTGGCCAGTTCATCCGCCTTGGCATAATTAACTTGTAAAAACTCTGTCGATAATGGCGCCAGTTCTTCAATCTGTTTACTTGCTTCAAGCTCAAGCTTCTCCCTTGCTGCTATCTCAGCCTGGGGCGCAACCAGTATTACGTTTCCATCCTTGCGCATACCCAACCCCTTGGACTTCAGAATGATATCCAGTGACTGGTCCCATGGTACATTTTTCAGGCGCAGGGTCACATTGCCGGTCACAGTATCGCTGGCGACCATATTGAGGCCGGTAAAATCAGCAATCAACTGCAACACTGCACGAACTTCAATATCCTGGAAATTCAGGGATAACCGCTCACCGGTATAACCAAACTTCTGCTTTTGTATGGCCTCTTTTTCCTGTTTGCTCAGCGGCTTGAATTCAATGGTAAGTTGATTATCTGACTGGTAGGCCAGATGATCAAAGTCCTGCGTTGTTGTCGTTACGACCATGCGTGCGCCATTTACGGAAAGCGAGGTATCGATCTCTTTTACTGGTGTCGCAAAATCGACCACATCCAGGCGCCTGTTAAGTTCCTCGGGCAGATTGGTTCCGACAAAATCGACCACAACCTTGCCACTTTCCTGGCCCAGGTTCACACCAACAGAAGGATCAGAAAGGGTAACAATGATACGGCCTTCTCCCGTACTGCCACGGCGAAAATCTATACTCTCTATTTTCGCATCAAAATTTGCGGCCCTGGTAGTGCTGGAAGCTCGCGCCGTGCTTGAAACAGCAGAATCTGTTACTGCGGCCAGTGTTAACGTGACGGTATCCCCCTGCACAGACATATCATATCCAACCGATTTCACCAGATTCAGGACCACACGTGTCCGGCCTGCGGCTTCTACTATGGAGGCGCTATGTGCCGCCCCGATGCCGATAGCCTGGTTTTTCTCAGCAACATTCAGACTGGTATTCGGAAAATCCACGACTATCCTGGCTGGATTATCAATTGTGAAATTGAGCGGATCACCCTGCACAGGTTCTGATAACTTGAGTTGTATCTGTACTCTGTCTCCCGGTAAAGATGAATAACTCATATCATCCAGTGTTGCTGCATAGGATGGTGCCTGAAAATATACATTCACGCATACCAGGCAAATGGTTATGCTGATGCGACCAAGCCATTTAGTCATTGCCAATTTACCTCTATTAATGATTTCATTAGGTCTGCTTGTATTCATATGCCACCCCTGATCAGATTTATTCCCCAGCCAAAGCAAGGGCCGCCTGACGTTCTTCCCAGCGCCCATCAACGTTTTTGATAATCTCTCTTAGCTCAATGCTGTCTTCTTGAATATTCAGAATCTTGCCTATGTTTCTGCCCAGATAGTTGCCAACCCTGACCCGGTGCACCGTACCTTGAGGATCGCGGACTATTGCCCATTGTGTATTTTGGTCTTCCAATGTGCCTACCATGCGCAGACTATCCAGCTCGTATGATTCCAGCTCTTCCCGGTTTCTGAATTTAATCTCCCTCTCCATGGCTTCAGTCAGGCCGCTATCCTTGGTATCAGCAATAGCTTCCTGGGATTTTTGGTAAAATAATTGAAACGGATCACGTGCTCCGGCCTGTGCAGATTTATAGGCATAGGCCTCATAAGGCTTTATTTCAGGCAGAGGCTCAAGCCTTCCGCCAGGTCTGGCCAGTATCTCATCAACCCGCATTTGCAGATCACTCATGTCAGTGGATACGCACCCTGAAACAAGTACCACAAATACCAGCCATAACGCCCGGTATGATGTTGTTCTGACAATAACCATTATTTTCCTTCCTCTTCATCAAGGGCGCGATAGGTCTTGGCGGTCGCCTTTAATACCAGCGTTGCTTCCTGTTCTTTGCCTTTTGCACCCCGTTTTTCAATACTGATGTCGTGTGTAGTGACTATGCGTGGTAATGCCGCAACACCACTAATGAATTCACCAAACTTGTGATAATCGCCTATAACGCTTATCTGGATCGGTAATTCTGCATAGAATTCTGAAGGCACTTCGTTTGACGGCTTGAACAACTCGAATTCCAGTCCAGCCGCCAGTCCGGTTTGTGATATATCTACCAGCAAACCTGCAACCTCAGTCTTGTTCGGCAGTTGCCTTAACATATCACCGAAAGACTGTTGCATCTCCTGCATCTGACGTTTCAATGCTTCAAGATTGGCTGCCTGTCTTTGTTTCGACTCAAGACTTGTAATCTGGTCAGCTTCTTTTGTTTTTTCGCTTTCTATCGTAACCCTGAGGGTCTGTATATCATAATGCCAGCCCGCAAAAAGGATTACCGCAGCGATAATTAAAACCAGGGCAATCTTTACCGGTAACGGCCAGTCTCCTATATGCTCTGGATCCAGGTTTCTCAGTTCATCCAAGTTCATGTGCCGCCCTCCGTGTCATCTGATACGGTTGGCACTGTCTGTGTAAAACGCAAGGTAAAATTACTGATACGCTGACCCGCTTCATCTTTTGCCTGAATAATTTCCAGCTGCGGGTCTTTTAACCATTCAGATGTTTCCAGATTCCTCATAAAGCTTGAAACTCTTGCATTCGATTGCGCCACTCCGTTAATTGTCACACTAGACCCTTTCTGTGTCACACGCAGCAGACTCACGCCTTCGGGTAAACTGTTTACCATCTCATCAAACAGACGCACTATCAACGGACGATTCCCCTGCAGTTGCTCAATTGCCCGCATCCTGGCCAGAAGACGTTCCTTTTCATTCTGCAATAGCCTGATCTCTGCAATCTTCTTGTCAAGCTTGTCTATTTCCAGTTTTAAATATTGATTACGTGACTGATGATATTCAAGTAACTGTGTATGATAGAGATGCACAACACCCCAGATACCAACCGCTACAAGTGCCGCAATACCCAGCACGACATAAAATTCCTGCTGTCTTTGCTTGCGAAGTTCATCACGCCAGGGAAGAAGATTAATCTTAGACATCAGCCAAAACTCCTCAATGCCAAACCACAAGCCACCATTAATGAGGGAGCATCATTACTCAGGGTTTGCGCCGGTACTTTTGAAGAAACAGACATATTTGCAAATGGATTAGCAACAATCGTAGGGACACCTACTGTTGATTGTACAACTTCCTGTATACCGGGAATCGATGCACAACCTCCCGCCAGGACCAGGTGATCGATACTCGCGATCTGGCTGGATGAGAAAAAGAATTGTTGTGCACGGCTTATTTGTTGTGCCATGGATTGCTTGAATGGATTCAATACTTCTAGTTCATAATTGTCTGGCAATCCACCCTGTTTACCCAGTTTCTTGGCCATCCCGGCTTCTTCATATGAGAGTCCATATCGTCTTTGAATTTCCTCAGTAAGTTGTGCTCCGCCAAAATGCTGTTCCCTGGAATAAATGATCTTCAGATTTTCGAGCACACTGAATGTGGTGACTGATGAACCGACATCGGCAATGGCAATCGTCAGCCCTTCTCCGCCACCAAATAAATCTCTTGCCATCATGCTCACAGTATTTTCCAGGGCGAAAGCTTCAACATCGACTATCTTTGCTTTCATGCTCCCTACTTCAAGGGCAGCTACCCGCATATCGACATTTTCACTGCGTGAAGCTGCAAGCAGGACATCAACTTGGTCAATATTATTTTCAGCAGGCCCGATAACTTCAAAATCAAGACTGACTTCATCCAGTGAGAACGGGATATATTGGTCTGCTTCCAGTTTTATCTGGTTTTCCATATCTGCATCGGACAGATTGGCTGGCATAGTGATAATTTTGGTAATTACAGCCGACCCGGCAACAGCTACGGCAGCATCCTTGGTACGTGAACCGGATTTTTTGACAGCCCTGCCTATGGCCTCGCCAACAGCATCAGCATCGGATATATTCTTGTCCACAACAGAATTTGCAGGAAGTGGCTCAACGGCGTAACTTTCAACACGATATTTACTTCCGCTGCGGCTTAATTCCAGCAACTTAATTGCGGTTGCGCTAATATCGATCCCCAATACTGGTGTAGTTTTTTTCTTTAACAGGAACACTATTTTTTCCTTTTAACGTCGTGACTTATATATCATACATATACTACAACATTAACTTATTATGCCAACTATAGCCAACACAAATTTAAAAAACAAATAGTTTTTACAGTTATCTAATGTAAATAAGTAAAAAATACAATTATCATCTGAAAACAATAGATGTTGGATAATTTTACGGTACACCACACAATATGTTGCGTTTTACCTTTAATCTCTTATTGATTTTTTTCACCCTGGGTATCACCGGTGCTGCCGGTTTGGCCTGGTATGTGATCCCCCAATTACCTGAAATAGAGACGTTAAAGGACGTCAGAATGCAGGTGCCGTTGCGTGTTTACAGTGAAGATCATTCATTAATTGCCGAGTTTGGAGAACAACGCCGAATCCCGGTTTCACTGGACCAGGTCCCTGATACCATGATCAAGGCCATACTGGCAGCGGAAGATAACCGCTTCTATCAACACCCCGGTGTTGACTGGCAGGGAATATTGCGCGCTTCATTACACTTAATAAAAACCGGTGAAAAAACACAGGGCGGCAGCACCATTACCATGCAGGTAGCCCGCAACTTTTTCCTGACCAGGGAAAAGACCTACCTGCGCAAGCTTAATGAAATATTTCTCGCCTTTAAAATTGAGAAGGAATTATCCAAAGACGACATACTTTCATTGTATTTAAACAAAATATACCTGGGACAACGTGCATATGGTGTCGCCGCTGCCGCCCAGGTTTATTATGGCCTGCCTCTCGACGAACTCACTTTGCCGCAATACGCCATGCTGGCAGGACTCCCTAAAGCGCCATCAACAACAAATCCTGTCACTAACCCCACGCGGGCTTTAGAACGCCGCAACTATGTTTTGCAGCGCATGGTGAATGAAGGTTATATCAGTCCCGAAGAGTATCAGTCTGTTATCAATGCACCAGTAACAGCCAGACTGCATAGCCCTGCGGTTGAACTTGTGGCGCCGTATGTTGCAGAAATGGTGCGACAGGATCTTATAGAAAAATATGGTGATGACACTTATACATCAGGTCTGAGAGTGGTCACGACAATTAAAGATCGCAATCAGGTTGCTGCAAACGATGCGTTACGCGTTGGTTTACTGGATTATGATGAACGCCATGGATATCGTGGACCGGAACATCATTACGACCTTGGCAGTGATATGAATGAAGAGACATGGAAAAGTTTACTGCAAAGCTTTCCTTTCCTGGGCAATCTTTATCCTGCATTGATAGTGAGTGTAAAGGATCAAACTGCCACTGCTTATCTTGTTAATACTGGTTTGATAAAAATTGAATGGCCGGGTCTGTCATGGGCGCGCCGCTATATTTCCGAGAATTACCGTGGAGCAGCCCCCAAGAACGCTGCGGAAGTTGTGCAGGCAGGAGACATTGTACGCTTGAGTAAAAATGCCACAGGTGCCTGGAAGCTTGCTCAAATACCGGATGTTGAAGGCGGTCTTGTTTCCATGCGTCCATCTGATGGAGCAACGCTTGCTATGGCAGGTGGTTTCGATTTCCAGCGCAGTAAGTTTAACCGTATCACCCAGGCAACCAGACAACCAGGTTCTGCATTCAAACCATTTATTTATTCATCTGCACTTGATGCGGGCTATACTGCAGCCTCCCTTATTAATGATGCACCTGTTGTTTTTGAAGACCCCGGAATAGAAGACGTGTGGCGTCCGGAAAATTACAGCCGTCAGACCTATGGCCCGACCCGGCTCAGGGAAGCATTGACTCACTCACGGAACCTGGTTTCCATCCGGCTGTTACATTCCATTGGGATCCCGTTTGCTATGGACTACATCGCCCGTTTCGGCTTTGATATCGAACGGCTGCCTAAAAATCTTTCACTCGCTCTGGGCAGTGGCACGGTAACACCATGGGAACTTTCACGCGCATTTTGTGTATTTGCAAACGGTGGTTATCTGATCGACCCCTATTTTATCAGGCGTATTTATACTGAAGCTGGCGAAACCCTGTTTGAGGCGAATCCTGCGGTTGCCTGCCCGCAGTGCGAACCTGCAACAGGAGGTGGCAGCTTCGCAGACAATACCGGGAATATGTCATCACCTGAACCCGGCCAGATCCACTATGCAAAGCAGGTTGTTGATTCCGAAAATGTGTGGATCATGAATTCCATCATGCGTGATGTTGTTTTGCATGGTACTGCACGCCGCGCACTGGAACTCAACCGCAAGGATATATCCGGCAAAACCGGCACAACCAACGACCAGCGTGATGCATGGTTTTCCGGATTTAACTCACAGTTGATTGCTGTGTCATGGGTTGGATTTGACAAATTCCTGCCCTTGGGTAGCGCGGAAACCGGATCCCGGGCCGCCTTGCCCATATGGATAGATTACATGCGCACAGCACTTGAGAATATGCCGGAAAGCATACTGGATCGTCCGCCGGGACTGGTATTTGCAAGGATAGATCCACAAACCGGCAAACTTGCTCCACCAGAAAGTACCAACGCCATCTTCGAGGTTTTCAGTTCAAAATACACTCCGAAGGAAATTACCGATAGTATTTCAGGCACGGGCAAACATGACGGGGAAACCTCCAGCATTCAGGATATTTTTTGACCTGCAATATTATACCGGTATTGCAAAACAGTGAATCAGTGTCCCGGCAGCATGTATTTTGATAATTCCTTAAATTAATTTGTATTGATCCAATCGCCACATTATTAACTGTGCATGCCTTCTAAACCCCTGATACTCCGCATAGCGATCAATACGCCGCTGCGCCGTCTGTTCGATTATTTGCCACCAAATGGCTGTCGGCCGGAACAACTGGTTCCCGGCCAGCGGCTGCGGGTGCCTTTTGGTAAATCAAAAGAAAAGATCGGATTATTGGTGGAAATTGCCGGTGATAGTGAAGTTGAACCACACAAGCTCAAATACGCTATTGAAGTGCTTGATAGCAAGGCCATATTTGAACAACATCATTTACGGTTTTTGATATGGGCCAGCGATTACTACCAGCACCCGGCAGGTGAGGTTTTGCTGGGGACGTTGCCGAAATTATTAAGCAATGGTTCTCCTGTGTTAAAAAAACACGGACATTACTGGAAATTAAAGTCCGGCGAAGGAAACAAGCCTGATGATGTATTTGTTAATGCGCCACTTAAAACAGCAATCTTCAAGCTAATCCGATCAAATCCTGATGGCGTATCGGAGGAAACTATCCGCAAGAATTTCAAAAACTGGCGGAAACCACTCTATTCCCTGTCTGAACAAGGATGGATTGAGGCTTTTCCCCATGAAGTATCAGACGACAGGCATCTTGCCCTGTATGGGGACACTATCCAGCTCAATGCTGAACAGAAGCATGCTGTCTCGACCATTATCTCTGCAGGAAACAATTATCAGGCCTTTCTGCTCAATGGAATAACCGGTAGTGGAAAAACAGAAGTTTATCTGTATGCCATCAGGGAACATTTAAACCATGGTCTTCAGGCCCTGGTATTGCTACCTGAAATTGCATTGACTCCACAATTTATTGAGCGCGTTAAATCCAGACTGAATATAAAAACAGGTTTGTTACATTCGGGGCTTACTGACAGGGAACGTCTGGAAACATGGCTCGGCGCCAGAGACGGCGATATTAATATTGTTATCGGCACCCGTTCAGCAATCTGGACGCCATTCAAGCAACTGGGCATCATAATTATTGATGAGGAACATGATCTTTCCTACAAACAACAGGAAGGGTTCAGGTATTCGGCCCGCGATCTGGCCTTGTTCAGGGCGCATCAAAATAAAATTCCGATAGTTCTGGGCTCCGCCACACCTTCGCTCGAATCAATACAGAATGTCGTAAATAGACGTTATCAGGAAATAAAACTTACAAAACGCGCCGGCAATGCACTTTTACCAGAAATTAATATTCTCGACATTCGCAGCTGTACTATGGATGGCGCATTATCCACGCCATTGCTTGAGATCATCCGTCAGCATCTTGAGAAGAAGCAGCAGGTATTACTTTTCCTGAACCGGCGTGGTTACGCCCCGGTAATGATGTGCCATCAGTGTGGCTGGATAGCGAAATGCCCACGGTGCAATGTTCAAATGACTTACCATAAACACATTAATAAATTATATTGCCACCACTGCCAGCATCAGGAAAAGATGATAAAAAACTGTCCTGAATGTTCAAATCAAAATATTATCGAAATAGGGCATGGTACACAACGCCTTACCGAAACACTGGAGAACAACTTCCCGCACGCAAATATAATGCGAATAGATCGGGATTCAACACGGCGCAAGGGGGCTATCCAGTCCATGCTGGTAAATGCAGAGAAAGGAAACATCGATATCCTGATTGGGACCCAGATGCTGGCCAAAGGACACCATTTCCCGAAAGTGACTCTGGCAAGCATAATTGATGCGGATCAGGGTCTATACAGCGCCGATTTTCGTGCGGGAGAACGTATGGCGCAGATCATCATGCAGGTCAGTGGGCGTGCCGGTCGCGCAGATAAACCAGGCACTGTCATCATACAGACCCATCACCCGGATCACCCTTTACTGAAAACACTGGCTGGGCATGATTATGAAAAAATCTCAAAGTTGATACTGGATGAACGCAAGCAAACCATGCTGCCACCATTCTGTTATCAGGTGTTGTTACGGGCAGAGGCAAATCAACAGCATAAAATTAATCATTTTTTGCATGATGCCCGTGATCTGTTGCCAGCAATAAACACACAGTTGCAGATATTCGGGCCGATAATTGCCCCCATAGAAAAACGGGCTGGAAATTACCGTATGCAATTGCTGCTGCAAATGCTTAACCGGAAGCATCTCAGAAATATTCTAAAACCCTGGATAATTTCCCTTGAAAACCTGCCCAGCGGACGTAAGGTCAGATGGTCTCTGGACATTGATCCACAGGATATGTTGTAAGATTATCTTCTTGAATTTATTCTGCTTGCTGATAGTACAAGCGGGAAACATGAGGAACAAAACTATGTGTAAAAATTACAGGGGGGAATTTATGTTTTACTTTCTCCTGGTCTTATTGTGTCCATTGGACACTCAGGCGGTTGATGTTGCCATAACCGAAGACATAGATTCAGTTAAAGTTGTTCATAATGGTACAAATGTAACCATTATGCGAAACCAGAATCCCGATAATATTATCAACCCGGCTTACGCAAAAACATCCAGAAAGTGCCCTCCATTCTGTATTCAACCTGTAACTATCGCAGAAGGTGTGGAAACCATAGGGGAACTTGAATTACTGGACTACCTGAAACGCATCAATGCAGGAGATAGTTCAATACTGGTTGTCGACTCCCGCACACAGGACTGGGTTGAGAAAGGGACAATACCCGGATCTGTCAATATCCCCTGGACCGCTCTGAATCCGGGTGCTGGCGCAGATCCATTCACTATCAGTGATATTTTCAAGGAGAGGTTCGGGGTAAGAACAAGCGAAGGTCTCTGGGATTTTTCCGGGGCAAAAACATTAATCCTGTTTTGCAACGGCCTTTGGTGTGGGCAATCCCCTTCCAATATCCGCTCACTGCTGGTATTCGGTTATCCAGCCAGCAAACTGAAATGGTATCGTGGCGGCATGCAGGATTGGGAAAGTCTCGGCCTGACAGTGGTTAAATAAAGTGCTTCACGACCAACAGCATCTCAAAGTAATAAATCCTTACATTATATATTGCTTATCTTCTCCTCATTACCGGAGCAGGTTACAATGTGCAACTTTTTTTAGGGGAAATCTTTGAAACAGGTTTTACATGATCTGATCAGGCAATCACTGAACCGGCTTGGTGAAAAAGAAAAGCTGGCACTGAATGATAATGACGCCACCAAGATCGAGAAGCCGCGTGATGAAAAGCATGGCGATTTTTCGGCAAATACTGCATTGGTGATGTCCACACAGATAAATCTAACTCCTCGTAAAATTGCTGAAAAAATTGTTGAAAACATACCCGCTACAGATTTTATTGAGAAGATTGAAATTGCCGGGCCGGGTTTTATCAATTTTTTCCTGACCAGACATGCCCATCTCCAGGTCATTAATACAATACTAACCTCCGGCGATACGTATGGACGCTCCGGACATGGCGAAGGTAAATCAATACTGATCGAGTTTGTGTCCGCCAATCCAACCGGACCTTTACATATCGGACATGGCCGTGGTGCGGCCTATGGCGCGGCGACAGCCAATCTACTTGAGGCGATCGGATACAAGGTTGACCGGGAATACTACATTAATGATGCCGGCCGGCAGATGGACATTCTCGCTGTGAGTGTCTATCTGCGATATCTTGAAAAATGCGGGGTTGATATCCGTCTTCCGGGAAAGGCCTATCAGGGAGACTATGTCAAATCCATTGCCGGCAAGATATATGACGAGAAAATAGAATCGTTAAAAACAGACACCATCGGGCTTGATGCATTACTCAATAATGAGACAGATTGCGAAAAACAACTTGATAGCCTGATTGAATATATCAAGCGTGCACTGGGTCATGCTAACTATGAATATGTATTTGATGCCGGACTGAACGAAATTCTTGCTGATATTAATAATGACCTTGATGAATTCGGGGTTGTTTTCAATAGCTGGTTTTCAGAACGGGGACTGCTTGCCAGCGATGATGTTCATGCCTGTATAGGTACATTGAAAAAGAATGGCCACCTGTATGAAGCAGACGGTGCTTTATGGTTTCGCTCTACGGAATTTGGCGATGAAAAGGACCGTGTTGTCATCCGTGATAACGGACAACTGACCTATTTTGCCTCGGATATTGCCTATCACAAATCAAAATTCGATCGGGGCTATGACAGAGCGATTGATATCTGGGGCGCAGATCATCATGGATATATGGCCAGGATCAAGGCAGCACTTTCGGCTCTCAAAATAGACACGCAGAAACTGGATATACTGCTAGTACAGTTTGCTTCCCTGTATCGTGGGAGTCATAAGGTCCAGATGTCTACCCGCTCCGGCCAGTTTGTTACCTTGCGGGAGTTACGTGATGAAGTCGGCAAGGATGCCTCACGGTTTTTTTACGTCACGCGGAAAAGTGATCAGCATCTGGATTTTGATCTGGAACTGGCGAAATCCCAGTCGCAAGACAACCCTGTCTATTACATACAATATGCACACGCACGTATATGTAGCATTAAACGCCAGATGCAGGAGAAAGGTTTTCGTTTCTCATTGGTAACAGATGTGGCAGAACTTGTCATGCTGGAAGAAACGCATGAACACAAATTGCTCGCCAGGCTTTCTGCTTATCCCGAAACTGTTCTTACAGCTGCCGACAATTATGAGCCACACCAGATTGGTTATTATCTGCGCGATCTCGCATATGAGTTTCATACTTATTACAATGCCTGCCAGATACTGGTTGAGGACGAGAAATTACGTAATGCACGTGTCAGTCTTGTTTCTGCAATACAGCAGGTGATACAGAATGGCCTCTTTCTCCTGGGTGTTTCCTCTCCTGAAGCAATGTAATAATGGTGGTCTGATGACCAGAGACTATAAAAATATCAACCGTAAAAAGAACGGAAAAACTGTAACAACACAATTACAGCCGGTTATGCCATTTATAACCGGGCTTGTTATTGGGTTATTTGTTGCGTTTATTGTTTATCTGAAAGAACATCAGACAGAAATCCTGATAGATCAATCACCGGAACTGGTGATTCAAAATATTAAAAAACCCGTAATTCCGGATGCCGACAGTATTGAAGAAACAGGAATAACCGAACCCCAGTTCGAGTTTTATCAGATACTACCCAATATGGAAGTTAACGTTTCGGAATGGGAGGCCGAAGAAAATAAAAAATCTGAGCCTATCGCCGCTGATGATTCCGGCGTCTATATCCTGCAGGTGGGTTCATTTGAGCAATATGAAGCTGCGGATGAGGTAAAAGCCAGGCTTGCTTTACTGGGCGTCAGTGCCGATATCCAGCGTGTTGTCATCAATGGACGTGATATCAGGCATCGTGTACGTGTAGGGCCATACAAAGATCCTGCAAAACTGCAGGAGGCCCGGGATCGCCTGCTTACCAACAATCTGGATTTCATACTCCTGAAGCTCAAGCTTGA
This sequence comes from Gammaproteobacteria bacterium RIFCSPLOWO2_12_47_11, assembly GCA_001801885.1. GTDB lineage: Bacteria > Pseudomonadota > Gammaproteobacteria > Eutrophobiales > Eutrophobiaceae > 2-02-FULL-47-50. Next base: position 2,221 of record MGYU01000022.1, on the reverse strand, counting down.
TGATTTATAATTGGGCGAAGCGGATCAAATAAAAGACACTTAACGTGTCTTTTATCCGCTGAGCGCCTCGCCAGCGGACGGCGAGGCCGGTGTGAAACAAAGCCTTAATGAGCGCCAGGGAAGGCATGTAGAATTCATCAACCATCGCGGGTGTAGTTCAGTGGTAGAACATCAGCTTCCCAAGCTGATAATGTGGGTTCGACAAAATCGCCGGGAGCGATTTTGAACAGGGGAGCGTAGCGACACTGGCCCTAAGGGTGGAGTACATGGATGTACGGAATAAGCCCATCACCTGTGATGGGAATCGTTTGTATTTTTTAGCGGGTGTAGTTCAGTGGTAGAACATCAGCTTCCCAAGCTGATAATGTGGGTTCGATTCCCATCACCCGCTCCAATACCCTGCCCTTGACCAATTTATTATCCCGAGAATATAAATCCCTGATGCTGGCTATTTGGGAGCATTTTAAATTGGTGTAGACTGCATTTGTGACAGGCAATAACATCTCAATCAGCGTCACCATAAAAATACTTATAATATTTAAAAAGCCAATTAAATCAATAGATTAATATTGACTTTTTATCTGGCTTGGAGCTAATCTCCCGGTCAGAATTGACGATAGGCTTGTGCATCATGGGAATCGAATGGCCGACTGTGGTTGTCGTTGACAACAGTCCGGCGATAAAAAAATTATTTGAGCGCAGCACAAGGGACCTGGGCATAGAGCTCTTGATCTTTGATTCGGCCGCTGACTCGTGGGCCTATCTCAATAATGCAAAGCCTGATCTGCTCATTTTGAGCATTATTCTTCCCGACAAAAATGGCCTTACATTACTGAATGATCTAAGAAAACTTCCTCTACATAAGAATACTTCTGTTATTATGGTAAGCTCAAAAGATTATGCACAGGATCGGCTTGCAGCAAATGAACTGGGGGTGCTCGATTTCATACCCAAACCAATGCCGATGCAGACAATTACGGATGTCATAGTAAAATATACTAAAGCGAAAACAAAATCCGGCTGATTAAAAAATGAGTAATGCTTACCTCCGTTTCTGGGGCGTGCGTGGGTCCCATGCTGCGCCATTTGCCTCCCATCTGAATGTGGGAGGTAATACGTCTTGCGTGGAAATCCGGGTAGATGACCATATACTGATCTGCGATGCAGGCACAGGCATTATTCCTTTTGGCAACGAGTTGATACGGCAGAAGGACATACGTGAACTATTGATTATCCTGACTCATTACCATTGGGATCACGTCTGTGGTCTGCCTTTTTTTGTGCCCGCCTTTTCTCCGGACTGGAAGGTCAGCTTTTTTGGCCCAGGTGATGATGATGACGAGATAAAAAAACATGTCTCGGCACAGATGCGCGCACCCTATTTCCCTGTCGGCACGGAATCCTGGCTCGCAAATATACACTATATTCCACCTCACAGAGACAAACTCCGGCATGGGCCAATCTCTATAGAATACAGTAACGTACACCACCCTGGGTCAACCTATGGATACCGCATGAGGGTGAATGGAAAAACTATAATCTACATTTCTGACAATGAATGTAATTTTATAGAAAAATCAGTCCGCCAGCGCCGCGGAGAATTAAACGAGGAAGAACAAATATTATACGACGATATGATCCAGGAGGAACACCAGTCAGAACTCGATCTCATAGAAAACGCCGATATTCTTATTCATGATGCACAATATACTCCTGAAGATTATGAGAAAAAACGTGGTTGGGGCCACTCATGCTATATAGATACCATCAATATGGCCATTGATGCCGGAGTAAAGGAGCTTTATCTCTATCACCATGATCCTAATTATGATGACGAGGCCATTAATGTTATCTATCAGCACGCTGAAAAAATTATCAAAGAAAATAATTCTTCACTGAAATGTCACCTTGCCAAGGAAGGGATGCAAATTAAAATCTAGGATCCGTGGCACTGCCGCACATTACAGTCAAGATTTATGCATATACAATTAAATGGCAATCCCCTCAGCATAGACAATATCTTGACCATTCAGGATTTGCTCGATGATCTGAATCTCTCTGGCCGTCTGGCTGTGGAAGTCAACCATCAGATTGTCCCCCGCAGCTTGTTTCAGTCACACATTCTCAATTCCGGCGATATTATCGAGATTGTGCATGCCATAGGTGGTGGTTAGTATAAAATATACATCACCACATAATTTATGACTGACAATTTCACATG
>MGYU01000021.1 GCA_001801885.1 Gammaproteobacteria bacterium RIFCSPLOWO2_12_47_11 | reverse complement strand
TGCTAATGCCGCGGTCACATGGATGTGATTGAGCGGCCCATGTCCTCGGCTTTGGCATCCTGCGTCGCTCTACCGCCTATATCCATATAGGCGTCTCGCGACATTTCCCACATCCTGTGGGTCGCTTTCGCCAGAATGACGTATTAAGTTTGATCTGGTAATTTTTGCCAATGCCTATTCTTACAACTATTGTCAGATCAAATCCTGGTCAATACAAATCAGTAGAGTTTCTCGATTTATGACTGCTTGTTTTCAAGTAAGTGTCCAATCTCATCCGGTGTGAGTGGTTTATGGAAATAAAAACCTTGCACCACATCACATTTGTTTTCCACGAGGAAATTGTATTCCTTTTCAGTCTCCACACCCTCGGCCACGACTTCCAGTTTCATCGCATGTGCAAGCTGAATAATTTGAGTGAGCAACACGGATGATCGTGTTGTGGTAGTCATGTCATGAATGAAGGACCCATCAATCTTCAGCTTTTCTATCGGCAACTGCCGCAGATAAGTCAACGAAGAATAACCAGTACCGAAATCATCCATGCTCACTATGATCCCCATGGCCCTGAGTTCATGAATAGTGCGAATGGTCTCATCGATGTCGCGCAGAAAAACGGTTTCGGTAATTTCCAGTTCCAGGTCTTCCGCTGAGAGACCGGTTTCATTCAGTACCCGTTTTACGGTCTTTACTAACTGTCCTTCCCAGAACTGCTTGGCTGATATGTTTACACTAACGCGATGACTTGGCATGCCGGCATCCTGCCATGCCTTGGCCTGTGTACATGCTGTTTTAAGTACCCATGCACCTATCGGAATAATCAAACCGGTTTCTTCAGCAATCTTTAAAAAGCGATCAGGAGACAAAAGACCCTCTTTGGGATGTTGCCAGCGGATCAGTGCTTCAACGGAAGTAATTTTGCCGGACTTGACGTTTGTTTGCGGCTGGTAGTAAATGACGAACTCTTCCCGTTCGATTGCTCTGCGCAAGGCATTTTCAAGTTCGAGTCGCTCAGTTGCATGGACACTCATATCCGGTTCGAAGAACTGGAAACCATTACGTCCCATCTCTTTGGTACGGTACATTGCGATATCGGCGTTCTTCAAAAGGGTCTCCATATCATTCCCGTCTGCCGGGAAAACAGCAATACCGATGCTGATGGTGGAATATAGCTCGGTGCCCTGAATAGTGAACGGAAGAGAAAAGTTGTTCAGTAGTCTGCGCACGACGGGATAGATCTCTTCGTGGCTGTTCAGTGGTGAAAGCAGAATGACGAATTCGTCGCCCCCTAATCTTGCCACGGTGTCGCTTTCGCGCACGCTTTTATGCAATTGCGCTGCTACTGTAAGCAACAACTCATCGCCGAAGATATGGCCGTAGCCATCGTTAATGTTCTTGAAGCGATCGATGTCCAGCAGAAGCAAACCGAATTTGTGTCTGCCGCGATGGGCCTGCGCGATGGCCTGGAGTATGCGATCGTCGAGTAGATTGCGATTGGGAAGATCAGTCAGTGCATCGTGATTTGCCAGGTAATTCAGTTGGGTTTCATGCTCCATGCGCTCGGTGATGTCGGTAGCCACACCGTCAAACCGTTCCGGTTCCCCCTTGGCATTGCGTGCGACAGCCATTCTGTCTTCCAGCCAGCGTATTTCACCGTCGGGCCGGACGATGCGGTACTGGAGTGTCATGGATCCTTTTTCGATCAGTTCAGGTAGCACTTCAGTGACCCACTGTCGATCTTCCTGATGAACAATGTTGAGAAAAAGTTGGGGATCTTCGTAAAAGTTAATGGCCGATCTGCCGTAGACCCGTTCAGCAGCAGGATTGAGATAAAGCGTTTCGTAGGTGTCTGCGGAAATCGACCACACCACATTATCGATGGTCTCGAGAATAGATCCCAGCCTCTTTTCTGCTACCCTGCGTACGGATGCCATCTTTCCCGTCATGATTCCTCACTGATTATGCATTATTAAGTATCATACCCCTGAGTAATCAAAGGGAAGGATATATTATCTCCATATGCTTTATGATAAAAGATAAAAGAAAAGATAAGGAAGTAAAAGGGGACAGATTTATTTATTGAGAGTCAACGGGGTCAGTCTGAACCTGACATAAAAAACCCCGCCATAGGCGGGGTTTTTGTTCCAGACTAAAAAACTGCCTGGTTGGGTCTATTGCGCAACCACGTTGGTTGCACTGGGGCCTTTAGGACCTTTCTCGGTATCAAAGCTCACACTCTGACCCTCGGCCAATGATTTGAATCCCTCGGCCTTGATGGAATTATGATGAACAAACACATCAGGGCTGCCGTCAGCCGGTGTGATAAATCCATAACCCTTACTATCGTTAAACCACTTTACTGTACCTGTAGCCATTTCGGTTACCTCATTAATTATTAAAAGAACAATGTATTAGCATGCAAATTGTTGACGAAGAATCTCGGAAGAACTGCTGTTATACACCGCGAGGAGTTACCGGGAACCGCTACAAAAACCGCTAATACCTGCACCCTATTCCTTTTCGCACCGGAAAGCCATCTATTTATCTGTCTCAGGTACAGGGTGAGTTGTCCCCGGTGATGGGCTTGGTGGTTGTAAACCGACAGGGACTGTTACGATGACATCCTCATGCTGGTTCGACAATTGAATTAAGCAATATGACTTCAATTTCCTCGGTAATTTCTTCCTGGCGATGTATGTGGTATTTGCGCATCAGTTCATCCGTTTTCTCGTCAAGCTTTTGGACTGCACCGGTCATATGTTGTATGCGTTTGTGGTTTTCAGCCATTAAAGAGGTGTAACTGATTTCCTGTAAGGCCACAAACAGATAACGATCGAACAGTTCTGAAAAGAATTCTTCGGGTGGTATATAGAGCGCGGGAGGAAAGGCATATGCCGGCCGTTTATCGGGATTATGTCTGAAGGGTGGCACCAGCTGACGAGAGGTCACCTCTTCAGTGTCAGCATTATGAAACAGGGCAAAGACATTCAGCATTGTGTATTTGGTCTGAAGGGTGTCGATATGCATAACGAGAGTATTGATTATGGTATTAATTTCCTCTGTTACATCGGCACCTTCAATAAAGCGTGTCACATGGGGATTGTCCTGCAGTTTCGTGAAGAGTTTGTTTCCTACAGGGATTAACAGGTATGGTCTGTTTACAGTGCGCGCCACACGCTTGTCTAAATGGCTGAGTAATGTTTCATTAAAATCACCGCTGAAACCACGTTCCGACCCGAACAGTATCCAGCAGTCAGTTTCATCGTTGCTCTGGTAAACGGGACAGGGATAAAAGCTGAAAAAATCGTCCGCTATGCGCTCAAGATCTTTTATCAGTATTTGCTGGTTCTCAAGAAGCCTGTCTAACTTGTGCGTTTCCAGTACCGCCAGGTTTTTCATGGCATCCATGATATTTCTGATTTCCAGCAATTGATGCATGCGGTACCTGAGTTTGCGCCGCTGACTCATGTTTTTGAATTCTTGTGTCTGTTGAAGAGTCCCTGCGCCAGTTGTTGCCAGTGTTCCCGTTCCATATCCAGTGCCGGTGAAGATTCCTCAATATATTTTGCAATCTGTTCCAGTAGGCCGGGAATGGCGTCGATCTCGACATCGTCAAAGAGACCATCGTTAAAAGCAACGAGCCAGGCCAGCTGGAACTCGACCGGCATGGGTGTGAATCGCTCCTGTTTAAGGATTTCACGCAGCAAGCGTCCACGTTTGATTGCCTTTTGCATACTGGTTTCAAGTTTTGCGCCGAAGCGGGTAAACATTTCCAGTTCCAGAAACTGCAGATAGTCCAGTTTCATGCGGCCGGACTCGGTTTTGATGTGTTGGTGCTGGGCCTGTCCACCGATACGGGACACGGATTTGCCGATATCGATGGCAGGACGAAAACCACCGGTAAAGAGTGTACGGTCCAGATATATCTGGCCATCGGTAATGGAGATCAGGTTGGTTGGGATGTAGTCGGCTATTTCCCCTTCGTTGGTTTCAATGACAGGCAATGCGGTCATACTGCCGCCGCCATTGGCGGCATTCAGGCAGGTAGAACGTTCCAGTAAACGGGCATGAACGGAAAATATATCACCGGGATAGGCTTCCCGTCCGGGAGGACGCCGTAGTAATAAGGACAACTCACGGTATGTTCTGGCGTGGGTACTCAGATCATCATAAACAATGAGTGTATCGTGCCCTTGCGTCATCCATGACTCAGCGATAGCGCAGCCGGTGAAAGGGGCAAGATGTTGCAGTCCGGGCAGGGCGCTTGCTTCGGCGACGACAATGACTGTGTGGTCCAAGGCGCCGTAATCCCGCAGTATTTCAATGGTATTAACGATAGTTGAACGCCGTTGACCGATAAGCACGTATATACAATACACATCTTTATTACGTTGATTAATGACGGTATCGATGGCAAGCGCACTGCGGCCCAGGCCTTCATCACCAATTAACAGTTGCCGTTGTCCCTTGCCGATGGGGATCATGGTGTCGATGATCTTGCAACCCGTGTAAAGCGGTTTATGAACAAAATCACGGGCGATAATGGGAGGCGAATTTTTTTCCAGCAGGTTATGACCGCTGATATCAGTCAGGGCGCCGAGATCATCCAGTGGCTCACCCAGGGGATCGATGACACGTCCCAGCAGGCCGTCCCCGACAGGTACATGCAGGGATTCTCTGGTGTGACGTACAGCGATACCGGCAGTCAATTTTTCCGTTTGTTTTAACAAGACGGCGCCAACCCTGTCACGATTAAGATCAAAAACAACGGCCTGACTCCCGTCTTCGAATATCAGGACATCATCCATCGCTGCAGAAGGCAGGCCGGAAATCCAGGTAATACCGTCGCCGACGGATACGACATGGCCGGTTTCATGAATACGCAGACCAAAACGGTAGTTTTTAATCTGTTCCGAGCGTGCTTCAAGCAGGGAATTTGTCATCGGACTATCCATCAGTGATCGTGATTCATATCGCCAAAGTATTTCAGTTCTTCCTGCAAGCTGGCCTGTAAATTCCATGACCCGATATCGATAAGTAACCCTGCCAGCAAGGAAGGATCCTGCTTGAACTCGGCTTCGACAGATTGTTTGAGTATTTTTGACAGTGCGTCTTTAATAGCAACCCGGGTTACTTCATCAATGACATAGGCGCTGCTGATATGAACAGGCTCTTTGGTTCCGGTGCAGGCCTTTTGCAGTTCTGCCCGTTGGCCGGAGGACAAATTTTCAAGGTCTTCCAGTACCAGGCGTATAATCGCCGATTCCAGATTCTGGTTTGCAAGGCGGGAAAGTAAATGTGTGCTGAAGGCCAGACTCTGTTCAATGGCAAGCATTTTATTTTTTTGTGCCGCATTGTCCTGTTGCCTTTGTATTAATACCTTCGATTTTTCTTTCTCCTGCTGAATAGATTGTGCGAGATTATCCATCGCCTGTTTTCGCTCCGCCTCAATTTCCCGGTGCAGATCGACCCGGGCTTTGGCTTTTTCCTTTTCCCAGTCTTCCAGTCTGTTTTCGTACTGTGATTTAAGTGATTCCGATTCAACGCGCACTGCGTCCGCCTTGTCCAGACTGTCTTGTATGGTTTGCTTACGCCTGGTGATAATGTCCATCACCGGCTTGTAAAAAAAATGCTTGAGCAGCCAGACGAGGACAAGGAAATTAATAATTTCGAGAATAAAGGTGGACCAGTTAAGTTCCATGGCGTCTCTTTATAAGAGGTCAATTAAGTAAGGATTAATTCAGTTAAATACCGGTGATTGACTATTGCAATAAATATTCAAGTAACGGATTCCTGAATAAAACGATTAGTACGATAACCAGTACGTAAATTGCCAGCGATTCGATCATGGCCAGCCCGATGAACAGGGTGCGCATGATGGCACGTTCCGCTTCGGGCTGCCTGGCCAGCGCCTCCAGTGCGCTACTGATTGCCTTACCCATGGCGAATGCGGGTAGCAAAACGCCAATCGCAATCGCCAGGACAGCAGCGACGGTTGAAGCCAGAGTAAACCACGTCATATCAGACATAAACTATTCCTCCTGTTTTTGATATCGAAGCTGTTGTGATTGCAAGCCGCCGGCAATGTAGATCAACGCCAGCATGCCAAAAATATAGGCCTGCACCAACGCTTCGATAATGTGCAGCATTAATATGGGAATGGGAACCAGGAAACCGGCAATAAAGAGGACCAGCAGTGCCGCCATTTCGAGACTCATGATATTACCGAACAACCTTACCGCCAGTGCTACCGTTCGCGTGATCTCGCTGATGATGTGAAAGGGCAGCAGGATGGGACTGGGACTGAGATAGTGTTGCAGGTAGTTTTTTATTCCCTGGGCACGTATACCAAACCAGTGCGCGGCCAGAAATACCAGAAATGCCAGCGCTGCAGTGGCGGACAGATCCCGTGTCGGGGAATGCACGCCGGGGATGAGTCCGGAAAGATTCGCAATGACAATGAATATCCACAGGGAAGCGATAAACGGCAGCAATTGTTTTGCATGTTGAGGCGCAACGGCAGTAATCGCCGCTTCAATGGTGGAGACGACGCCTTCGGCAGCGGCCTGCATGGGGGAGGGATGTATATTTAACCGGCGTGTTATTAACCACATGCTTGTCACGAGTAATAACATAATGCACCAGGTCGTGAAAATCGTTTCGCTGACGGCAAGCGAGCCGAATCTGAACCAGTGTTCCGGAAGAATTTCCTGCCCTTGCATTGCCTATTCCCGTTCCATTATGAAGAGATACACATTTATTGCTCCGATAATCACGCCAAGCATAATCATTCCCATGGTCCACCTGATGGAATAATAGTCCATGAGACTGTCAAGCCAATTCCCGATATAGGCGCCTGCAACAATTGGGAGAACGAGTAATAGTCCCAATACGCCGGTATAAACAGTTTGTGCAAGAAGCGTGGACTTTTCCCGCTCTGCTTTTTTTATGCGTTTGGCCTGTTGTTCAATCTGTTTTTTCAGTTGTGTGTCATTCATTGCATTTTTTGAAGAAGTTCATGAACATTTATTCAACTCTTGCTCATTTCCAGCATTCGCTTGAGGATATGCGCTTCGATATTGCGCAAATTATGTTTCATTGTGGCCAGTTCTTCTTCTTCCTTCGCCAGTGTGTCCAGCAGGGCCCGGGTAATATCTTCATAGTTTACACTCATGAAATAACGCCGTGTGTTGAGTATTAATTTGTTGTCAACAAAATAGAGAATGGCGCCGGGCAGGGCCAGATATTGCCAGGGACCGGTTTCCGTCTTGAAGCGTGCCAGCCCGAATACCAGTGAAGTCATCATGCGTGCATGATCGGCCTCTATTCCAAAACTGCCGGAGCTGTCTTCACCCACAAATGATGTGACACTGTTAATGTTTTGCGAATGTGAAGAACCCCTCAGGACAAGTTGAAAGCTGTTCATTGTCCGGCCTGCAAGGAGCCAGTCATGTAACATTTGACTTCAGGTGTTTCATCATAGGCTCCGGTCAGAAATCCATCGCAATCATTCAGTGTCTGTTGCAAGGATACGGAAACACCCTGTATGCCGGTTTGTTTTGTTGTCATCCAGAACGGTTGAGTCAGATAACGTTGTAATTTACGTGCGCGCATGACGATAAGGCGATCACGCGCCGATAATTCCTCAATACCAAGCATGGCAATGATGTCTTCCAGTTCATGATAACGGGACAGATGTTCACGCACGCCTTCGGCAATGGTGTAATGCCGTTGTCCCAGGGTATGGCGGTCCATCAGTTTGCTGCTCGAGCGTAATGGATCAACAGCCGGATAAATGCCTTTTCCGGCCTGGGAGCGGGACAGTATGACGGTGGTATCCAGATGACTCAGTATGGCGGTAACAGCGGGATCAGTCATGTCATCGGCCGGAACATAGACTGCCTGAACCGATGTAATGGCACTCTTGCGCGTAGATAATATTCTGTCCTGCATTTCAGCTACTTCAGTGGTTAATGTGGGTTGATAACCTACCGTTGCCGGCATGCGTCCCAACAGACTGGAAATCTCGCTGCCCGCCTGGACAAAACGAAATACATTATCCATGACAAATAATACTTCCTTCTGCAGGGTGTCACGCAGGTATTCAGCATAGCTCAATGCAGAAAGCCCTACCCGGAAACGAACCCCGGAAGATTCATCCATCTGTCCGAAGACCATGAGTGTCTGCGGCATGACACCGGTTTGCACCATCTCGTGCCAGAGTTCGTGTGCTTCGCGAATGCGCTCGCCAACACCGGCAAACACAGAGACGCCTTTATGGATAGATGAAATCGCATGCATAAATTCCATGATCAGTATGGTCTTACCGACACCGGCCCCGCCAAACAGACCCGTTTTACCTCCTTTAATAAAAGGACAGAGGAGATCAATAACCTTGATGCCTGTTTCCAGCAGCCCTTCCGTTTTTGTGGTTTCATAAAGCGCGGTCAGGTTGCCATGGATATTACGATAAACTTTGGTGTCCAGAGCATCGTTTCCATCAAGCGGTTCCCCGAAGATATTCAGTACGCGTCCCAGACAGTTTTCGGATACGGGTACATGCAAAGGTGCGCCGGTATCATAAACAACCATACCGCGTTGCAGACCGGAAGTACTATGCAGGGTAATGGCCCGGATACAGTTTTTGTCCAGATGCTGGTGAACTTCAAAGAAATAAGTTATGTGATCAAGGGAAGTGTACAAAGCCCGGCGCAATGGTGGCAGTTGCTCGCAAGCAATGACGACCACGGGGCCATGTACTTCGGTAATTGTTCCAATACGGGTATGAGACGCTGAACTTTTATGTTCAATATCGCTTTTGCAATCGGAGGTGCCGGTTGGATTTTCTTGCACAATCGAAACGTTATCCGGAGTTACAGGATTTTCTGTCGCTATCATAGCCAGTACATTTAACGCTGGAGTACATATTGTCCCGGCGCATTACCCAGCGGTTTGTATCCTTTATCCGGCGCCCCCATGGCCGGCGGGCCGGTTTCACCGCTGGAATGTTCCTTAAGCCAGGCGTCCCATTCCGGCCACCACGAACCTTCCCGTTCAGGCACTTCATCGCGCCATACCCCCGGTCCGACATACGGAGCATCAGACGATTTGTCGGCAATCTGATAAATACGACCACGATGGCCGGGCTCGTTGACAACACCTGCATTATGCCCGCCGCTGGTCAACACAAAAGTAACATTGCTATCAGTCAGTGCATGAATTTTGTAAACCGACTGCCACGGAGCAATATGATCTGTGCGCGTGCCAACAGCAAATATGGGAAGTTTGACATCACGCAGGGAGATTACAACACCATCTACCCGGTAATTTTCCTCTGCCAGTTCATTGGAAAGATACAGTTGCCGCAGATATTCCGAGTGCATTCGATATGGTAACCGTGTTGCATCCGTGCTCCAAGCCATCAAATCAAACATGGGCGACCGCTCTCCCATCAGGTAATCATGTATGACGCGTGACCAGATAAGATCATTCGAACGCAGAAACTGAAAAGCATTTGTCATCTGCCATGCATCCAGGTAACCCTCTTCCCACATCATATCTTCGAGAAAGTCTATCTGGCTTTCATCAATAAACAGTTCAAGCTCCCCCGCCTCCGAAAAATCAGTCAGACTGGCAAACAGCGTCATGCTGGTGAGCCGGTCATCACCATCCCGGCTCATCGCTGCTGCTGCGATTGAAAGCAATGTGCCACCAAGACAGTAACCCACACCATGTATTTTATGTTCCGGAACAATCGCATTAATAACATCAAGAGACGCCATAATGCCTGATTTACGGTAATCATCGAGACTCAGATCCCTGTTTTTTCTGTCCGGGTTCTTCCAGGAGATCATAAAAACGGTATATCCCTGGTTGACAAGCCACCGCACAAGTGAATTACCGGGTGAAAGGTCGAGGATATAATATTTCATGATACAGGCCGGAACGATAAGTACAGGTTCAGCTTGTACCTTGCCGGTTGTTGGTGAGTATTGAATCAGTTCAATAAGATGGTTCCTGTATATGACTTTGCCCGGCGTGACAGCGACAGTTTTCCCCGGTACAAATTCTTCTGAGCCAGCACGTGGTTGCTTTGAGATATATCGCCCCACATCTTCGAGCCAGTACCTGAAGCCGTTGAAGAAATTCAGTCCGTGTTTGTCGATCGTCCGGTGAATGATTTCCGGATTGATGAACGGCATGTTACTGGGGGAAAACATGTCCATGTATTGCCGCATTGTAAAATTGACAATCTTCGTGTGATGTCCGCTTAACCCGCTTATGTCAGTGGTCGCATTGTGCCACCATTGTTGCGTTAGCAGAAAAGATTGGTAGATGACATTGAATGGCCATACCTGCCATTCATCACCTTTAAAGCGGGCATCTTGTGGTAATGGCTCAATGCACGGCTCACAGTCACATCCGCGAGTTGCTTGCGGTAGAAAGGCAGCCAAACGCATGGCCTTGCGCCAGGCTTTTTCCGTAAGCTGGCCCTGTTTGCCCGGTGACATGGCAATATGCCAGGCCCAATCGGCATATGCACCCATAATGGAAGCTGGCGAAACACCTGCGGTCAGGTGTCCAAGCCAGGCATTGAAAAGGTGATCCAGGGTTTGCCTGGTACCTTCGGTGATATCTGCTTCTTCATCGCAGGTGCATTCCATGCGGACTGCAATATGTTTGTGTGTCGGTTTTGGTCCCGGTGCTACAGGCCTCGCTGTTTGTCGCCGCTGACGTGCCTGATGCCCGGTATCGAGAGGGGTTTGTGTTGTGGTTTTGTCTGCGGTAGTACTCACTTTTATCAATACCTTAAATACGGAGACCCCGTCAATCTCAATTACACAGCCATTGAAATAATCATTTTCAAGAATATAAATGGCGGTATGACCAAATCATTTCAGCCATCTTCCGTCCCAGGCCACGGCCAGCACCGGTTACAACAACCAACTTATAGTCGGGATTCTTGCAAAAAACACATTAATTCCTGGCTGGTCTGAAACAAAAATTAAGGAGGATTAATATTCAGTTTGTCCTAATCGCCTTAACTACCGCTCTTGTTTCTAACTGTTTTCCCGGAAACCTAGCTTGAGGTTGAAGGTTTCTTGGGTCATTTACCGGTTGATCCCTTGCTCCCTGGCTGTCCGCCTGTCCAACTGGACAACCATTGTTCCTGCATATCCACGGCACGTTGTGCAAAATCCTGCCAGTTTTGTACGAACATCTCGCCGGGTTCCTGTTTTGCCGGTGAGGCATTCCGCAACATGTCGAACCAGGTTTTCCAGAGCCGGTGTTGCATATCAATCCATAAACCAATACTCGCTTCAGCCCGGGGTTCCCATTGAACCGCATCCGGAGATGCGTTACTTGCCTGCTCGACAGTCTTGATCAAGGCATTAAACGATTGTTGCTGGGCATCAAGAACACCATTCACTTGCTGTTCCAGAGCATCGATTGCCTGGCGCCATACGTTTTGTGGTGTACCTGTTCCGGCTTTCTGCAGGGTGCCAAACCACCCTGACAGCAATTTTTGTTGCTGTTCCATGCATGAGTGTTGAAATTCGGTTATTTGATCAGACCAGTCCGTCATATACACTTCCTCCCCATGTTGTGAATCAATACAGGATTTTTCAATCCTGACGTCCTTTCAGGTTCTTTCAATAATAACTATAGGCATAAAATATCAATTGTGCACAGGCTTGAATTGATCTGGATCAACGATCCTCTGATAATTCAAGGATTAGGGAAATGACATATATATCAAATAAATAAACTGTTTTTTTAATTAAATTCCGGAAGCCAGGGGATGCCGGTAATTCCGGTTCATAACCAGGTTGTTTGATGAGTGTGGTGCGTTGATCCTGTTGATGGGTTAGTTGGTTGAACATATGCATCACCAGTGCCCCTGTGGGTATATTGCGGGTTTTCCATCCACTATGCCAACCAGTTGCAATTTCAGCATTACGGTCTATTTTGAAAAAAACTTCCAGAAAATCAGCCCTGGCCAGATCAAGGGAAAAAACCATGAGTAAGGATTATTCAACACAGCAAATTTACCGTTATGACGTAAGTTACTATGCGGGTGGCAAGGCAGAAGGGCTTCGTTATCAGGCCATGATTGGCCTCAGGAATGACCTGGATCGATTGATTGCTGTCACCTATTTTCATCTGGATGATGAGGTTGAATCACCGGCAGTGAGTAAATCAGAAAATGGACTCATAGTGATGCATTTTCCTATATCTGCTTTTTTCCGAATCATTGATTTACTGCGGAATGAGAAACCGGCATACCTGCGCCATCGTGATGGCAAACCGTTTGTAGCTGCAATTGATACTTCCACTGAACCGATTGGGGAAGGCAATGAGTGACCAGCGGCAATCAGAATATTCCGGTTAGCTGTATTCTTCCTGTCCAATCAACAGGGTCAGTGTGACGTGCAAGGATGCACTAATGACGTGAGCGCAAGGAGCGCACGATTGCATGGATGCACGACCACATGGATGTGGGAGGTAGAACAATGCCTTGAGCAATTGTCGAGGAGGTAGCGTAACGTCTGGAACAGTTACCGGGGAACGGGCGATGGATTCTCTATGTTTAATTTGATCACTAATCCTGGCAATCCACTCATCTAGTCCCACCAATAGATACCACCGGTGGTGGAAGAATTCCGGTGATTTGTATTTTCCTTATACTATTATTTAAATAAATCACACGCATACACCGGCCGGGAGAAGTGTGCCTGGACCCTGAATTGTCTGAAAAAAAACGGGGTTATTATAAAAAATGATAAATAATGGATATAAATATAATCTTGAGAGTGGCAGTTCTTGTTGCACTGCTCTTCTGAGACGTTGGTCGTCCGGGTGAAGATAGCGGTATTTAACAGGCTGGATCGTATCTTGTCGGTCATGCCGCATTGGCAGGTCACGCTAATGGCTCTGATACTAATCTTCCTGCTGGCATTGCTTGATCACATCACAGGGTACGAGATTTCCTTCCCGGTTTTTTACCTGATCCCGATTGTTCTGGTCACCTGGTACGTGAACAGGGATATGGGATTAGTCATGTGTCTGTTATCAGGTACCGTGTGGCTGGTTGTGGAATTATTGTCAGCCTACTCGTATAGCCAGGCGTGGATTCCCTACTGGAACGCCATTGTGCGACTCATGTTTTTTGTAATTACTACCTATCTGAGCGCAGCAGTCAGAATGCATTTACAGAGGGAAAAGGTTTTGGCGCGGACGGACCTGCTCACGGGATTGAAGAATTTGCGCTGTTACAAAGAGCAAGCTGAACTATTGTTTAGTAATGCGTCCCGCCATCGATTTCCGATCACGGTCGGATATATCGACCTTGACGGTTTCAA
Source organism: Gammaproteobacteria bacterium RIFCSPLOWO2_12_47_11 (assembly GCA_001801885.1). Taxonomy (GTDB): domain Bacteria; phylum Pseudomonadota; class Gammaproteobacteria; order Eutrophobiales; family Eutrophobiaceae; genus 2-02-FULL-47-50. The sequence goes on along the minus strand of MGYU01000021.1, from coordinate 9,763 downwards.
ATATGTCAATGACATACGGGGGCACGCAGAAGGTGATCGAGTACTCAAAGCGATCGGTGCCGTGTTATCGCTTGTTACCCGTGAAGGCGACGTTGTTGCGCGTGTCGGCGGTGATGAATTTGGCATTGTGCTGCCTAACACGGACATGCCGGGCGCCAGGGTATTCTTCGACAGGCTCCATCAACAACTGTTGCACGCAATGAAAGACGGTGGCTGGGAGGTTGGTTTCAGTATCGGCGTTGTTGTGTTTATCAAGCAACTGCCCACATTTGACGATGCTGTGAAGCGGGCTGATGCTTTGATGTACCTTGGCAAACAGACTGGCAGGAACAAGATCATCTACCACCTGTTTCCCGAGGTAGATGCATACGTCCAACAAGCGGATGCAACGTAAGAATCAAGGGGCCAGATCAGATTGTTTACAGGTGTCTCTTTTAATTTTTTCGCAAAAACAGGAGGACTAAAGCAATAAATGCGAAAATGGCCCCGGAATAAAAAGTGACTGAAGCACCGTAGATATCCCACAATAGTCCGGCGAGGAGGCTCGCAAAGAGCATTGCAATCCCGCTGACCAGATTAAAAAAGCCAAATGCAGTGCCACGTAATCTTTCCGGTGCGGCTTCAGCCACCATGGTGGCCAGCAATCCCTGTGTTATTCCCATGTGCAATCCCCACAATACAACTCCGGTGAAGACCAGCCCTAATCCCTGGGCATGGGCCAGTATCAGATCGGCGCTTATCAACACAACCAGACCGGCAACGATCAGATTTGTATGATTCATGCGGTCAGCCAATCTTCCTGCCGGATAAGCCGAAAGGGCATAGATAATATTCATGGTGATCAGGATTGCCGGGGCAAAAGTATCCGGCAAACCAATGTCCTGTGCCCGCAGGATCAGAAACGCCTCGCTGAATCTGGCCAGTGTTAAAACTCCACCAATCGCAACGATCCACCAGTAGGCCACAGTGAATTGATTCAGAACGGCCAATTGAATGGGAGGGTTAACTTCCGTACCGGAATGTTTACGTTCGGGTTCCTTGATACCTGTCACCAGTAACAACACGGCCAGAAAGGCCGGAATGGTCGCGAACCAGAACACCTGCCTGAAATTACCCGCTAACAGGAGCATCAAAACGATGCCGAGCATGGGCCCCAAAAAAGCGCCCACGGTGTCCAGAGCTTGCCGTAACCCGTACGCCGCGCCGCGCATTTCAGCGGGAGTCAAATCTGCAATCATGGCATCTCTTGGGGCACCCCGGATTCCTTTTCCAATCCGGTCTGTAAACCGGGCGAAAAAGACCCAATGGACTGTGCCCGCCATGGCAAACACTGGTTTAGACAATGCCCCTAAACCATATCCCAGAACAGCCAGGCCTTTCCGGCGCCCGATGTAATCACTGATCATTCCGGAGAACACTTTAACGATCAGCGCAGTGGATTCGGCGAATCCTTCAATCACCCCGACCGTGAGCACACTGGCCCCCAGTGCTGAAACGAGAAAGACCGGCAACAGGCCATGTATCAGCTCGGATGAAATATCCATGAACATGCTGACAAAACCGAGTATCCAGATACTCGCCGGGATTTTTTTTGATAGATGCATATTTTCAGGAATATGAAATCAGCAGAATCAGTATCAATAGATCAGTATCAATTGATCCTGTGACCGGCGTTCAGGACTTAACCATTTTGGACCGTTTGGGTTTATTGGTCCCCGGTATCTGGCGGTTTGCCCATTCGATGATGGCCCAGATGACAGTATCCAGGGTTTTGCCGGTATCAGTTAAATGATATTCATAACGTACCGGACGCGTCTGGTAGGGGGTTTTGAAGACCAGTCCGGCTTTTTCGAGGCGTTGCAGTCTTTCTGCCAGGATGTTGGTGGTTATCCCTTCCCCGGATTCATGAAACTGATTGTAACGATGCTTGCCTTTGAACAAATCACGGATGATGAGCAGTGTCCATTTATCTCCCATCAAATCCAGGGTGCATGCTATCGGACAAATAGAACGCTTGAAGCTGTTCGCCTTTAATCGCCGGGTTTCAGTCTTGATAGTCATTGCGAGTGTATATTATAGGAATAGTGACTTGCAAAATACAAGTTAAATCCTATAATCTGATAATCTGGAAATTATGCAGGAGAACTCTTCATGAATGAATTCAAACAAAAATACGGTCCATGGGCCCTCATTACCGGGGCTTCATCAGGTATCGGAATGGAATTTGCGAGGCAAATAGCGGAAAAGGGCCTGAATCTGGTGCTCGTTGCGCGCCGGGAAGACAGATTGAAAACACTGGCCGAAGAACTCAGGGGCAAGCATTCAATAGACGTAAAAATTATTGGTGCTGATCTGTCCGGTGATGACTTTTTGCCCATACTCAAAAAAGCAACATCAAATCTTGAAATCGGGTTATTGATCAACAATGCCGGGCTCACCACCACAGGCACAGTCATTGATAATACCCTGGAGGATGAACTGAATTTATTACACGTCAATTGCCGTGCACCGCTGATGCTGGCGCATGAATTCGGTAAACAAATGCGGGATCGCAAACGCGGTGGAATGATTTTCCTGGGTTCCTTATTGTCTTTTGCTTCCGTTCCATACTGGGCCAATTATGCGGCCTCGAAATCCTATGATCTGATGCTGGCCGAGGGACTGGCTGCCGAGATGAAAGAACATAATGTGGATGTGCTCGCCTTATGTCCGGGATTTGTACGGACGGAATTTGCGGAGTTTGCCAAATTGAACGATTTGATGGCGATGAATGTGCAACCCGTGGTGAGTCTCGCCTTGCGCAAACTGGGGAAATCCAGGGCGGCCATTCCCGGCATCATGAATAAATTAAATGCTTTATCAACTCGCCTGCAACCCAGGTTTCTGAATTCCCTGATTTTCGGATTGGTGGTCAGGCCAACACAAAAGCTTAATCACTAGACAACCTTGTCTGGAAAGTAAAGTCACACCAGAAAAATAATTCTATGGATAAAAAACCGGAGTACTTGATATAGATCAAAATATGCAGCGGCAGTTTGCGGTGCAATCCCGCGTAAATACAAACTGAGACGTTAATGGGCCCTGTTTGTTCAAGTAGGCTATACTTCATAAACGGTGGGTCATTCCCCGTCGTTTTAACCCAAATGGTGTAGCTGATATGCTCCCGGAACGTCCACACCGCAGCATAACCATCCTCAGTCTGTCTTGCATGCCGAAGTTCAGAACCGCTGGTTTCCTCATCTCGAGAAGGTGTGACGCGACATGACCGGCGTCTACGATTTGCGGTTGGTAGCACTTTCCCTGATCGTCGCGATCATCGCATCCTTTACAGCCCTGGAGCTGGCCGGGCGTGTGAGCCAGACACAGGGCAAAAACTCCTGGGTCTGGCTGATCGGCGGGGCGTTTTCCATGGGCACGGGCATCTGGTCGATGCATTTTATCGGCATGCTGGCGTTTCACCTGCCGATTGCCATGGCGTACGACGCCGCAATCACGATGTTGTCCATGGCGATCGCCATCGTGATGTCGGGCCTGGCGCTGTTCATGGTGAGTCGCCCGACCCTGACCGTGCAAAACATCACGGCAGGCGGTGTGCTCATGGGTGCCGGTATCAGCACCATGCACTACACGGGAATGTACGCAATGCAGATGTCGCCCCCGATTGTATACGACCCGCCCTTGTTCATCACTTCCGTCATTATCGCGATCGTGGCTTCATTCGCCGCTTTGTGGATCGCCTTCCAGTTGCGCCTCAAGCACTTCGGTGTTGCGGTCCTCGCCAGGCTCGTTAGTGCGTCCGTCATGGGGCTCGCCATCACCGGTATGCATTATACAGCCATGGCCGCCGCGCAGTTCGCGCCCGACAGCCTCTGTCTCGCAGTAGATTCCGCCGGCGGCATGCAAAACGAAATGCTGGCGCTGACCATCGGCATCACGACTATCTTCATCCTGGTGATCACGCTGGGAATATCGGCGCTCAACGCCCATTTCGCCCAGCATACCGCGAAACTGGCAAACTCGCTGCAAGAGGCCAACGACCAGTTGCGCTACCTTGCGCTTTACGACGGCCTGACCGGGCTGCCGAACCGCATGCTGCTGGGGGACCGGATGACGCAGGCCGCATCCCGTGCCGATCGCTACAGGAAATTCTTCGCCCTGTTGTTCATCGATCTCGACCAGTTCAAACCGGTCAACGATACCTACGGTCACGACGTCGGCGACAAGTTGCTGAGTGCCGTGGCGCAACGGCTGGTCAGCAGCGTCAGGAAAGCGGACACGGTCTCCCGCACCGGCGGCGACGAATTCGTCATCGTACTGAGCGAGATCCGGGACCCGATGGACGCTGCCATGGTCAGCGGCAAGATCCTCAACGTATTATCGCGGCCTTTTCTCATCGAACGCTACCAGGTAGTCATTTCGGGAAGCATCGGCATCAGCGTTTACCCCAACGACAGCAAGGAAGTTAACATACTGAAGGCCAATGCCGACGTGGCCATGTATAACGCGAAACGGGATGGTCGCAACAGCTACCGCTACTACGTACCGGAAATGAAACCGCCAGCAACCAGTGACGACCTATGATGCACTGCGAGCCATTTCAATTATTTTTGCAACGTTTCCAGAACTCGAATTATTTCACTGCTATGATTCTCAGGATTTACGTCACGATAAAATTTTGCAATCTTTCCTTCCGGATTAATAATGAATGTATGTCGTTTGGCTACCTTGATTGGACCCAGAGACCAGAGGGCATCATAGCTTCTGGCCACTTTTGCATCGCCATCCGAGAGTAAAGGAAAGGGCAGGCCGTGTTTCCCGGAAAATTTTGCATGTGATTCAGTATTGTCTACGCTGACACCAAGCACTTCTGCATTCAGTTTCCGTATTCTGAAAATATCATCCCTGAAATTACAGGCCTCAGTCGTGCAACCGGGTGTATCGTCCTTGGGATAAAAATACAGCACCACCCACTTGCCATTGTAATCCGAGAGTTTGTGCGGTTTGTTGTACTGGTCAAACAGCTCAAAATCAGGTGCGGCCTCACCTGCTTTAATCCCGGCCTTGCCGGATGAGGAAAATAACATAATGAAAAATAACAGTGATAAGTTAATTAATGTATAGCGCATAATCTATCAAATAAAACCTGAAAGTGGATAGCCCCATCTTATGAGGTCATTATTATTTACAGCACCGGTCTAGTGGACAATAGATCCACGGTGAAGTATACACCTGCACGCCGAGCCTGCACATTTCAATGCAAGTGTCCGTAGTCTCATTTTTCTTTTGGTGGTGGATCATAAAAACTGGCCAGAATTCCCAGTATCATAATCATAACGATCCCCCAGACTTCCGGATGGCGTTGACTCCAGGCATAGGAAAGACTTGCGTAGAGCATAAATAATGTCGAAAGACAGAAGATGACCGGCAGCCAGGGATACCACGGGACTTTGAAACCGGATTGGGTATGGTCACTTTTCACGCGCAGTATGAACAAGGCTATCGCTACCAGCAAAAAGAAGAACCAGTGCAAGGGTGCGCTGAAAACCACCAGACGCTCGAAGGTATTTCCATTCGTACCCAGACTGATGATCAACACAATTGTAATGATGGCCTGAAATGTAAGTGACCAGACCGGCGCATCCAGCCGGCTGTTCCAGGTGCCTAACAAACGGTACAAATGATGTTCCTGCCCCATGGCGTAATAAATCCGGGCCTCGGTAAATATCATGCCGTTGATGTTACCGAGGCAGGTGATGCAGATCAGCAGACTGATGAACAGGGCGCCCATCCCGCCAAAGCTGATGCGTATCATGTCCGATGCAATGGATGAACTTGTAATCATACCGTCCATTCCCAGGGTGCGTAGAAAAGCGAAGTTGATCACGACATAAATGCCGGTAATCAGAACAATGCCGATGATCAGTGAGCGCAGAATATTTTTTTGAGGATGAATGACCTCCGCCGCCACATACGAGATATTGCTCCAGCCACCGTAGGTAAACAGCACCAGGATCATCGCCAGGTAAATATTGCTTTCGCGAGGTGATGGGTAATTGGCGGCCCGTAATTCCAGAGGAACAGTGAATAACAATCCAACACTAATGATAATCAGCAGGCCGAGCACCTTGACCGCAGTCAGAAGATTCTGCGTCCATTTACCGCTTTGTACGCCGATGATATTGATCAGTGTCAGCAGTATTACTGCCGCGATGGCATAGGTAATAAATTCATGTCCCCCCGTCTGGAGCGGGAAGATCTGCTGTGCATAATGAGCAAAGATAAACGCGATCGCGCCGATATTGGCGGGCCGTACCAGCCAGAAACCCGCCCAGGCAAAGAGGAAACCCATTCTCCGGCCGTAAGCCTTGTTAATGAAAATATAATCCCCACCTTCTTCGGGATAGCGGGTGACAAGTTCTGTATAACATAAGGCCCCGATCAGCGAGAGCAGGCCTCCCAGCAGCCAGATCAGGATTAACCAGACCGGTGCAGTGACGGATTTGGCAACCAGAGGAGTGGTTTCATAAATGCCTGCACCGATGACAATACCCACGATGATGCAGGTAGCATCAAGGAGTGTCAGTTGCTGTTTCGGTCTGGCAGTGAAGGTAGCAGGTTGATTCATGGGTCAACAGTATGCCGTGTATGATCATGAATCAATGATTTGATATACTGGTCATGTTGACACAGATTATATGAAAATATTGAATTCTGTGGCTAAAGTTAGTCTACAATAAATATATAGAATAATGATATATATCAATACAGGTTGTATGTGAAATTACATATTATGAGGTATCTACTAAATAGAATCTGGTGATTGTTTAATATTCAGTTCCACTGGTTTCAGGGAGAATAATTTTATGGGAAAAACGCAATCTCATATCATTTCTTCGGCTAGAGAGCTCACGCAAAACAAGCAACTCAAGCCGTCTGGTTTTTGGGCCCTTGGCTCAGGCAATGTTAATGAATTTGACCGTTGGCTGGTCCGTAAACTGCTAGACAACATTGGCAAACCACCGCTTTCATTTCTTCTGTGGAACAATGAGGAAATTACCTCTCCCGATATAAAACCCCATGCCCGGATCCGGATCAGAAGCCGGTATGCCTTGTATAAATTATTGCTGAATCCGGAATTGAATTTTGGTGATCTCTATAGTGTAGGGAGTGTTGATGTTGAGGGTGACTTGCCTTCATCGCTTGTGGATATCTATCACGCCCTTGGCCGGGTGAATGGCAAATCGTTGCTGTCTAATTTTACCCGCCCGGCCTTCCAGCACCTGAATTCCCCGGACAAGGCGCGCGGTAATATTCACCACCACTATGACATTGGTAATGTATTCTACAAACAGTGGCTGGATCGTGACGCTATGCAATATACCTGCGCCTATTTTCCGGGTCCGGCGATGACCCTGGAGCAGGCACAAACTGCCAAAATGCATCACATTTGCCGCAAATTGCGGTTGCAGCCCGGCCAGACAGTCGTCGAAGCAGGTTGTGGTTGGGGTGGCCTCGCGCTTTTTATGGCCAGAGAATATGGCGTGAGTGTCAAGGCGTATAACATCTCTCACGAGCAGATCGATTATGCAAGGCACCAGGCCGCTGCAACCGGCTGGTCACAACAGGTTGAATATATAGAAGACGATTACCGGAATATAAAGGGAGATTTTGATGTTTTCGTTTCTATTGGCATGCTGGAACATGTCGGAATTGAAAACTATCAACAACTCGGCGCAGTGATTGATAACTGCCTGAAAGAGCAGGGCCGGGGCCTGATCCATACTATTGGCCGCAACCGGCCAGCACTGCTGAATGCCTGGATCGCGACGCGTATCTTCCCCGGTGCGTGCCCACCCAGCCTCAGCCAGATGATGCACATTTTTGAACCCAGGGAATTTTCCATACTGGATATCGAGAACCTGCGCCTGCATTACGTGAAGACACTTGAACACTGGCTGTCACGGTTCGATCAGAATATTGAACAATACCGCAAAAGCTATGGTGAAGAATTTATACGCACCTGGCGTTTGTATCTTGCCGGTTCCCTAGCGGCATTTACTTCCGGCAACATGCAATTATTCCAGGTACTTTTCACTCGTCCGCATAATAATGATCTGGACTGGTCCAGGGCGTATTTGTACCAGAACCATCCACCTGTCTGAACGGGACCGTTTTATGGACCAATGTGATGTACTTATCGTCGGCGGTGGTCCGGCCGGTTCGTCATTGGCCTGGGCCTTGCGTAACAATGGGCTGGATGTGTTGATCATGGATAAACAGAATTTCCCGCGTAACAAAATCTGTGCAGGCTGGATCACACCGGCGGTTATCGATGAATTACGAATCGATATTGATGACTATGGCAGGCAGCATACCCTGCAACCGATTCACGGATTTCTGCTCGGGCAGATAAAAAACAGCATGAACGAAGTTCACTATACCGGCAAACCGGTGAGTTACGGGATCAGGCGCTGTGAATTTGATCATTATTTGCTGAAACGCAGCAATGCCAGATTACGGTTGGGTGAGGCATTCAACAAATTAACAACTGATGGTCAATACTGGATTGTAAATGATCAAATCCGCGCTTCCCTGATCGTCGGGGCTGGTGGCCACTTCTGCCCCGTGGCACGTTCATTTGCGGCAGGAACAGAAAAAAACGGGAAAAAGGTGGTGGCACAGGAAAGCGAATTCAAACTGACCCCGGAGCAAATGGCTGAATGCAAGGCCAGTCCGGATGTGCCGGAGCTGTATTTTTGTGAAGACCTGCAAGGCTATGGCTGGGTATTCCGCAAAGGGGAATACATTAATATAGGGCTGGGCAGGGACGACACCCATAACCTGTCAGGGCATGTTGAGGCATTTAGTCATTATTTACAGGAGCAGGGCCGGATCCCGCACCATTTAACCGAAAAGTTTAACGGCCATGCCTATTTATTGTATGAACAAAGTACCCGGCCATTGGTGAGTGACCGTATGCTGTTGATCGGCGATGCAGCAGGACTTGCGTATACCCAAAGTGGCGAAGGCATACGCCCGGCAATTGAATCCGGATTGCTAGCCGCAAAAGTGATTAAAGAGGCCGATGGAAATTACAGTCGTGAAAACTTAAGTCAATATCAGAAATTGATTACACGGCGGTTTGGTAAAAAGAAGGGAGAAAATAATACACACATCAGATTACCAGCATGGATCAGAACAGCATTCGCAGGAAAGTTATTAGCCATGCGTTGGTTCACGCGCAATATTGTACTGAACCAGTGGTTTCTGCATACTGAACAGGCACCATTAGCTGATGTTTAAGTTTAAAATCTGAAATTAAACAAATTTACATTAACCCGGATACTGGTATGTTCCATTACCATGCCAATTTCTGTATATTCCGTTGATGTATTTGTTCCGCCGTAAAAAAAGCCTGAGATTTTTCCCGTGGTTGCTGGCCGTGGCCGTGTTGCTACGTTCGTTTATTGCACCCGGTTATATGCTTGCTGTCTCTTCCGAAGAGGGATTGGGGATAATTTTCTGTGATGGCCCGGTTTCACTTGAGCGTGGGCATGATGATCATGCTGTAAATCATCACGGTGATGAAGATGCCACACAGGATGAAGTACATATCTCGCCCATTTGCAGTCAGTGGACAACCAGCAGTCTGCTGGTATTCACAGCAATATTTGAGCCGGGATTGTTCGATGCAATACGGGCTGAAATTAATACGCTTTATAACACACCACACTATCAACAATATTCCTGCAATAATTGCGTA
>MGYU01000020.1 GCA_001801885.1 Gammaproteobacteria bacterium RIFCSPLOWO2_12_47_11 | reverse complement strand
CTGCAATCGTCATCTCGCGCGAGGAGCCCATACCACCGAAACTCGTTCCCACATCCAGTCCGGCGAGCGCGAGGAAAAACCTGCCCAGGGCAAATGTCCCCACCAGCACAATGGCATCCGCTATGGAGGCGATGGGGATCTGTACTATCAGAATCGGGATCACCGCCGCCGCCATGATGGTCGTGCCACAGACGATGTAAGGCGCCAACCGGAATATGACAGAGGCGTTGTCAGCGAGCACAACTTTTTTCGCAAACAGACGGCGCAGGTCACGGTAGGGTTGCAACAGCACAGGTGGCCGCCGGTTTTGCAGATAGCACTTGATGCGTTTGACCCAACTGGCAAATAAAGGCGCAATGGCCACGAGCAACGCGGTCTGTACCAGAGCAAGCAGCCAGATAATGAAGGTATTCATGTGATCAGCCATAACAGGAATACCAGTGTAAAAAATGAATAGGCCAGATAATGGCGCAAGTGGCCGGTTTGAATACGTCCGACCCGGCGGGCGGCGGCATGGAGCAGACGTTCCACCGGCAGATAGAGGTAATGCCAACTGATATCCTTGGCATGGAACAGGTAACGCAATCCCACCGGCCGCGTTAGCAGGTGCGGGTCCATCTCCCGTATCTTTTCCTCCTGCAATCTCATCATCGAGCGAAACACATGCCGGATCGGCATGGCGAAAGCGGTGGCGGAATACTGCATCCGTGGATTGAGCGGGCCGAAGCCACAGTCCCAGGGTGCCTTGTGTGGTACGGGCTGAATCCGCCGTTGCCTTCTGGAAAGCAGGTAAATACTCGCCCAGATAGCGAGGATAATGAGCACGCCGAGCAGAATAAGGGGGGCGCTATAGCTTGCTACTTTCGGGTCAACCGGTGTCAACCACAACCAGCCCTGTTGCGTCGCGGCCGCGACCCTATGACCGGTCAGGTCATAGGCAATCCGGTTCAATGCCGCAACAGTCGTGGTCGGCAGTACGCCGAATAACAGACACAGGCCGGCAAGCAATCCCTGGGCAATGACCATGCCTTTCGATGCCTCGCGGGCATGGCGCACACGCCGTGATCGGGCTTGCCCAAGAAAGGCGATGCCATAGACCTTGACGAAGCAGGCCGCCGCCAGGGCCCCGGTCAGTGCGAGCATGGCAGCAGTAATCGGGATCACGGCGCGCAGTACGCCACTTTCAAGCATTGTCGCCTGCAGGGCGGTCTGAAACGTCAACCATTCCGAGACAAAGCCATTAAAGGGAGGCAAGGCCGAGATACTGATGCAACCGATGAGAAAAAACAGGGCGGTCCAGGGCATGCGGTGGATCAAGCCGCCCATATGCTCGAGATTGCGCTCATGCCCCCGCGACAGCACCGCCCCCGCGCCGAGAAATAACAGGCTCTTGAACAAGGCATGGTTGAGGGTGTGGTAGAGCGCGGCGATGAGACCCAGTACCCCGAATGTTGTTTGACCGGCACTGAAAAAGATCACCGACAGGCCAAGACCTATGTAGATAATGCCGATATTCTCCACCGAATGGTAGGCAAGCAGACGCTTAAGGTCGTGCTGCATGAGTGCATAGAGCACCCCATAGAGTGCCGTCACGCTGCCTACTATCAGCAACACGATACCCCAACTCCAGTGAAGGTCGCCAAGCAGATCAAAAACAAGGCGGATAAAACCGTAGACGGCTACCTTGAGCATGACTCCTGACATCAGTGCGGAGATATGGGAGGGCGCAACCGGGTGTGCTTCGGGCAACCATATATGTAATGGCACAATACCCGCTTTCATGCCGAAGCCGGCCAGACCCAAACCGAAGGCGACCGCTGCCCAGAAGGGTGTAAGCTCGGTGACCCGGAAAGACTCGAAGGCAAAGTCACCGGCAAAGGCGGCCAGTACGCCAAAGCCCAGCAGGATAAACAGTGCCCCAATCTGGGCCATGAGCAAATACAGGAATGCGGCGTGCCGGTTGGCACTTTCCTTATGCTCATAGGCCACGAGAAAATAACTGGAGACTGACATCAATTCCCATGCGACCATAAAGACAAAGGCATCGTTGGCGATCACCACCAGTTGCATGCCAGTAATGAAGAGACCGGTAGCCAGTCCCAGCACGACGAGTGAATAATCACTATGGATATATTCACGGATGTAACCCGGTGCAAACAGGCTGATTGAGAAGGTTATTACACCGATAATTCCCAGGAAAAACCCGGCCAGTGCATCAAGATGTATATGCCAGAATAGCCATGGCAGACCGATTGGCAACACTCCGGAAAAACCCGGGGCACCGGTCAGCACCAGCAGACATGCACCCATCGATGTTAAACCGGAAAGTGCAAGTAACGGGAAAACCACCGACTTGAGTATGGAGGGATATTTGTCAGCAAAGAGCGTGAAAACACAGGAGGCTAGAGTGGAACCGATAGCTATGGATACAAGTACTGCTGATTCGGACATAGACACAATTTAGGTATCTTTTATCCAGATACCTTAAGAAGCCGGACCCCTCGCCCCCCCTGCCTGCTCGCAACCCCTTCACCGATCAACTCGATGCCACCGCGCTGGAGTGCATCAACTACCTTAACCAGTGTATCCACGTTTCCTCTTACATTTCCGTTGCTGGCCTCCATGCGCTGGATGGTTGGAAGTGAAACAGTTGCAGTTTCCGCCAATCGGCGCTGGTCCCAACCAAGCAGGGCACGAGCAGCTTTTATTTGTCCGGATGAAATCATGTTTCAAATATATATTTTGATATATTACACATTCTTTATCATAAAATAGTCTGGTAATATAATATATCATTTATATATAAACATATATAATATATCATTTTTACTATAGTAAATATAGATATTAATGGTTAATCATCATTCAGCTCGTCATACCCTGATTACTGCGCCACACTTGGTCTCCCGGTTTACAACCAAACGTTTTTGTTAAATTCCTCTTTTGAAGTCATACATGCCTTTGTCCGTAAGGTACATATATAATGTATTTACAGTGTTATGTATTCACGTCTGATTTTTTATTTTGTTGTTTTACACAATAAAAAATTACACTTTTATAACCGTAGATGGGTTTAACGATACATTTTTTATGAATTATCAATACTTGCTTTTGTTTCTCTGCAGATTTATTAATTTTTTTTCAGTGCAAGACAAATCAATCAGCAATTCTGAAACAATGGATGTTTCCCAATAATCGGGCACAAGTACATGTTGTGTATTTTGACAGCGTTGTGGAAGACACCTGACAATTCAGTCGGGATTCGTCATTATTCATGGTAATTACCTTAAAATATCCGTATGCCATGCCGGTTACACTTATTATTTGAGATATGAGGTTTCTTCCTGTTTTTCTTGATCTTGTGAATCGTCCCTGTCTGGTTGTGGGAGGCGGGGTGATCGCCACACGCAAGATCAATCGATTACTTAAGGCAGGCGCTGAAGTTACTGTTGTTGCACCGGAGTTGTGTGATGAGGTTCAGTCCCTTTGTAATGATCAGAAAATCAGGTTTGTGGCTGCAGACTTTTCTTCCATGCATCTGGACAGCATGGTGCTGGTAATAGCTGCAACAGATGATGAGGATATTAACCGGCAGGTCTCGGAGCTGGCCAAGTCACGCAATATTCCCGTTAACGTGGTGGATAATCCCAAACTCTGTTCGTTTATTATGCCGTCTGTTGTGGATCGCAACCCGGTACAGATTGCGATATCCACCGGCGGCGCCTCGCCGGTACTGGCGCGGTTATTGAGAGCAAGACTCGAAACCATGATCCCCGCATCGTTTGGCAGACTCGCAGAACTCATGGGCAAGTCACGTGAGCTGGTCCGCAAACGATTCCCTGACATGAATGAACGGCGCCGCTTCTGGGAACATATATTACAAGGGCCGGTGGCTGAAATGTTGTTTGCCGGACAGGGCAAGGCTGCACTCAAAACACTGGAACAGCAATTGAATGATGAATCACATATCATCAGCAATCATGGTGAAGTTTATCTGGTCGGCGGCGGCCCCGGAGATCCCGATTTGCTCACTTTTCGCGCCTTGCGTCTTATGCAACAGGCGGATGTGGTGTTGTATGACCGGCTGGTAGCACCGGAGATCGTCGAACTTGTACGCAAGGATGCAGAACGTATTTATGTCGGCAAGGAACGCAATCAACATGCATTGCCACAGGAAAATATTAATCAAATGCTGGTGCGGCTTGCTCGGGAAGGAAAACGGGTCTTGCGGTTGAAAGGCGGCGATCCGTTTATCTTTGGCCGTGGTGGTGAAGAGATTGAAACCTTGTCAGCTGAAGGTATTCCTTTCCAGGTTGTCCCCGGGATTACCGCTGCCGGTGGTTGTGCGAGTTATGCCGGTATCCCGCTCACGCACCGTGATTATGCACAATCCTGTATCTTTGTGACCGGCCATCTCAAGGATGGTACGATGAATCTCAACTGGAATGCATTGGTTCAACCGAAACAGACCATTGCTGTCTATATGGGCACACATGGACTGGAAGTGTTATGCAGTGAACTCATCAAAAGAGGATTACCTGAAAATACGCCGGCAGCCATCGTGCAGCAGGGAACGACACAACAACAACGCGTATACATTGGCACATTGAAGTCATTGCCTGAAATACCCAAACAATACGAGGTCAAGCCGCCCAGCATGATTATCATCGGTGAGGTTGTGAAACTGCATGAGAAACTGGCATGGTTTGAACCAGTGGGAAATACGGATTAATATTTTTGTGTTATTCAAGGTAATAATCGTACAGGAAACACCAAGACGGGGAACATTATGAAAATCACATATACTTTATTGATCATGTTTATACTGGCCATTGCCGGTTGTGCATTGAGTCCCCAGATTATTGTCATTAATCCGGAACTTTTTGTTGAAAAATCATCAGTAGCTACCAAGCCTGCAATACTCCGTCTTGATGTGGTCGACGGGCGCAGCAGTGAATTTATAGGCAAACGTGGCGGTATTTATGAAGGCACCTCGGACATCAGCACTGATGCAAACATGAAAGCCAGTATTGAACGTAATCTTGCCAGCGCATTGAACAGCCAGGGATATATGGTTGCAAGAAAAAACGAGACGTCAGATGCAGCATTAACGGTACGCATCAACAAAATCGAATATACCATCAATAAAGCAAAGGTGCTGTACACGGTCGAAACAAAAGTGGAAATACAGGCAGTCTGCCGCAAGGGCTCCCGGGAATTTACCGGTGGTTACAGTGCTATCCGCAAAAAAGATTTCGTCAAGGTGCCGAGTATGGGACAAAACGAGACCATCGTGAACGAAGCAATGGGTGTTGCCTTGCAGGCCATGTTGAATGACAAGGATCTGTTCTCGTTTATCGACGGCTGAAAATCACACTAAAATACTGTCTGTTCGGTCCGGATAATATTAATCGGCGGTTTTGCAATTAATTCGTAAATATCAGGCCGCACATGCACATCATATAACGGGCGCACCGACCCGGTTTCTCTTTGTTGATCCAGACTGGTCAGATCAAGGTCTGATATAACAACAGTTTCAATATTCGGTTCCGCTTCACCCACTTTGGCTTCCATGGGAAAGGCGAAATCGCTTGGGGTAAATATTACAGATTGCCCATAATTGATAAGGTAAGACTTGATGTTGGGCAGATTGCCAACGTTTCCCGAGATAACAACATACATGACATTCTCGACCGCCCGTGCCTGCGCAGTATATCGTACACGGTAATAGGCCTTTCTTTCGCCGGTGCTGAATGGAACGAAAATAATATCCGCACCGGACCGTTTAATCAGCCGTGCTACTTCAGGGAATTCAATGTCATAACAGACCTGGATGGCTATCTTTGCAATTGGTGTTTCAAATACTCTGATATCTTCTCCGGGTTCAATATCGAAATACAGCCGTTCGCTTGGGGTGATATGAAGTTTGTTCTGCGTATGGATAAGGCCTGTTGGAGTAAACAGGTGTGCGACATTATAAAGTTTACCATCGCGCTCAACCGGTTGTGAACCGGCTATGATATACAGCTTGTACCCGGTTGCCAGATCCTTGAACAGGTCAATATATTTTGGCGTGAATTTGGCCAATTCCCTCATGGCAGCGAGTGAATCCAGATACGGCGGCATGATGGAGAATAATTCGGCCGTAAAATATTCCGGGAGGAGCAGGAAATGGCAATGATATTCATCTGCGACATCCGCGAAAAACCGTATGTTCCTGACAAAATCGCCCCAGGATTTGAGCGGGCGCATCATATATTGTGCTGCGCAGACACGTACCTTACGCACTGGTTTGCGCAATGGGGCCGCGATTATCTTGCGTTTTTCCGGTTTGAAATCCGGATTGGTCATCTCCAGCAGGGTGCAATAATCCATGCTGGAACGATCACCGAAAAAATCAATCATTATTCGTTTGACTGTATATCCCGCCTTCAGGTGGGCGACCAAAGCAGGATTTTTTAACTTACCTTTGCATAGGTATACCAATTGGAACTAACATCCAGTTGCACAATGATGGTTGTTGCGTAACCTGCAACTTTGCCATCTATCTCCGCCAGAAACTGTCCCTGGGGAAATGCATTCAGTTGCATCGTATATATATGTTCGTCGTATTGCGATCCCGGAGGATAATCTGAATAGGCCGCTTTATGGCACTCAACGATGGCCGGGATATCTTTCGGTTCCCGGTTACGGACAATTAACTTTTTAGGTTTTGACATTGTGAATTGAAAAGTGCATGTCAGGATTTGAATAAAGATAACATTTTATATGAATACAATGAAAATTTTTTATTGAAAAAATAAAAAACGTCTGGACAGATAGGTGATTTTTGTCTAGACGCTTTTCTGTTGATGGCTGTCTGGCCCCGGCTCAAACGCTACTACACAGTTGCGGCCGGTTCTTTTTGCACGATACATGGCGCTGTCTGCGGCATCGAACATGTCATGTGAAAGTTCAATCTCATTCAGTTTGGTAGATGGATTATCCATGTGATTTGATAATTCAGTAACACCAAGGCTGATCGTCATTTTGATATTTTTTCCGTAAACTGTGAAATCGGATTCTTCTACTGCCAGTCTGATTCTCTCCGCCAGTGCCTTGGCACCTTCGAGTGATGTATTTGGACAAAGCACCATAAACTCCTCGCCACCATAACGACCCATAATATCCGTAGCACGTAACCAGCGTGCACATACACGCGTGATCTTTACCAGGATCCCGTCACCGGTGAGATGCCCATATTCATCATTGATTATCTTGAAGTTATCCAGGTCAAACAACAATATAGAAAAGCTGGTGTTATAACGCATGGCTTCCGAGATGCGTTTCTCAAATTCCTGCATCAGTGCACGCCGGTTTGCAATACCGGTCAGTTCATCCGTGACAGCAATCCTGTAGAGGCGATCGTCAAATTCCTGCTGTTTAGTCATGTAGATATGACTGGTAATGGTAATGGTCATAATCGCAATCACAACCAGTTGCCGGTTGGTAACAGTGATATCCTGAATGTCTGCAGGGATGAGATAATAGCCGATGATGGTTGCGACAATACCCAGCAGGCCCAGCAAGACGGTCAGGCGCCGGGAACGTGCCAGCAGGCCAAAACCTAATATTGAAATATAAGAAATTGAGCTAACCACATCATTTCCAAGCCTGAAATCCAGGTAGGCAAAGAAACTATAGGCAACAAGCCCCAGAGCCCCAAATATTAATTCATGACTGGTTAGGGATTGCATCCGCCAAGCATAGCGGATTTATTAATAAAATAATCTTATTTCCCGGTATTGTGATTCTTGTCCAGCTTTATCGAGACAGAATTGATACAGAACCGCTGTCCGGTAGGTTGCGGACCATCCCCAAAAACATGACCCAGATGTGCATCGCAGACACTGCACAGGACTTCCACCCGGCGCATGCCGTAACTACCGTCAATTTCTGTTTTTACCGCAGCTTCATCCATTGGCGCATAAAAGCTTGGCCAGCCGCTACCGGAATTGAATTTTGTCCCGGAGCTGAACAGCTCATTACCGCAGCAGATACAACGGTAGATACCTTCTTCCTTACTGTCATAATATTCACCGGTAAACGCGCGTTCGGTTCCCTTCCTTCTACATACGGCAAATTGCTCCGGTGTCAGTTCACGCTTCCATTCTTCTTCGGATTTCTTGATTTGTTTGTTCGTCATAGCCACACTCCATACCGGAAATACTTTGCGTGTTTTTGAAAAACTTATCATGTCATTTTATCAGGGAATGCATCTCAGACACAGGCTATCATTACAGGTCCTGTCTGCCAATCGGAGGCCAGGGCTGTCCCGGTACGTTAAGATATTGAGAAAGTGTTGCCTGCCGGAATGATATTCAAGAGAATGCTTTACTAATATGAATACGGAATTGTTACGGCTACTTACGCAGGGATATGTCCTTATCACGCCGACCAGCCGCCTTGCCCGGTCCCTGCAATACCAGTTTGCTGCGACGCAAATCCACGCCGGTAAAGCGGCCTGGGAAACACCGGACATTATCCCCTGGAATGCCTGGTTGCAGCGGACCTGGGGAGACCTCGCAGTTCAGCATCACCTTGATCAGGCATTACTCTCTCCACAGCAGCAGCAACTCATCTGGCAGGAAATTATCAGCAAATCAGCCTATGCCGGGCAATTACTCCAGCCGGTCAATACTGCAGGACAGGCCATGCTGGCCTGGCAACTCTGTCAGCAATGGGAAATTACTGTTTTCCCGGAAAATGTATATATCAATGAAGATGCGTTTGCCTTCCGGCAGTGGGCCAGGGCCTACCAACAACATTGCAGAGACAACCACTGGTTTGACGGTGCAACATTACCCGCACAGTTGATAAATATCGCAACATCAATAGCTAAAGATGGGAAATTTGTATTGGCAGGTTTTGACGAATTCACACCGCAACAGAAATCACTTGTCAATAAATTAAAAGAATCAGGTTGTATTGTGCAGGAACATCCATTGCAAAAGCGCAATACACATACTATTGCACAGGCGTTCACTGACACACGCGAAGAGATACTGGCAGCCGCGCTCTGGGCCCGGAAACAGATAGAAGCAGATGAAACAGGCAATATCGGGATCATCGTACATAATCTGCAAGCATTGCACAGCCAGATCGAGAATATATTTGATGATGTGCTCCTGCCGGGGGCCACACTGGTCAATGTAGAGACACAACCGCGTCCCTTCAGTATTTCACTGGGTCGGCCGCTTCACCGATATCCCGTTATTGATACCGCCATGACCATACTCGGCATGGGTAATTCATCCATGTTGATGGGAGAATTCAGCAGTTTGTTGCGTTCACCTTTTATAAAAGATGTGGACAAGGAAAGCCAGCAGCGCGCCAAACTCGATGCGTGTCTGTGCAAATACGGAGATTATAAGGTTTCATTTAATACACTGCATTGGCTGATTACTAATGAATATATAAAACTGCAAGATGTGCCGGTGGAATTTATACAAGCCTGCGATGAATACCGGAATATATTCCGGTCATCGGATAAAAAACAATCCGCCGGTGAATGGGCAAAGATTTTTTCCAGGCTGTTGAAAGTATTCAACTGGCCTGGGACCAGGGTGCTCAACAGTGCCGAATACCAGACAGTTGCTGAATGGCAAAATCTTTTAAACGAGTTTGCGTCGCTGGATCTGGTGTCACGAGCTTTAACTTACAGGGAAGCTCTCACGCAATTGCGGCAACTGGTTATGAATACCAGGTTTCAGCCGGAGACCCCTGAAGCACCAATCCAGATCCTTGGCATGACCGGTGCCGCCGGTATGCAGTTTGATCATCTGTGGGTCATGGGTTTGCATGAAGAGAACTGGCCGCCGAATGCGGAACCGAATCCGTTTATCCCGGTTAAACTGCAACGCGATCTGCAAATGCCTGATGCCTCCGCAGAGAACAAACTCGCGCAAGCAAAAAATCTGCTCCAGCGTCTCATTGATTCATCACCTGATGTCATTCTTGGTTATCCACTGAATGAGAAGGACCGACCCCTGCGGCCGAGCCCGCTTCTTAAACCCTGGTTACAGTCTGAACCATTGCAATTCGATCATGATGCGTACAATTATCCGATGCAGATTTATTCCGCAAGACAAACCGGATTGATTGAAGACAACCGGGCGCCAGCCATTCCATCAGGAAAAGCTGTCAGTGGAGGCGCGGCACTGTTTAAGGATCAGGCAGCCTGTCCGTTCCGTGCTTTTGCAAAACACCGTCTGTTTGCTGAAGGTCTAAAGAGTAAAGACATCGGGCTGGACGCCATGGATCGTGGTTCTATCATTCATGACGTGATGGAACAACTCTGGAGCAGGCTGGGCAGTCATGCAAATCTGACTGCCAGTGCAGAATCAGAACTTGATAAATTAATTAATGAAACTGTATCAAACACCATTAATGAATATCAGAAAAAATACCCACTGACTTTTACCGGCCGGTTCACACAACTGGAAACCGGCAGGTTAAAAACATTAATCAACGAATATCTCATTTTGGAACGTGAACGCCAACCGTTTACAGTCACGGAATCCGAGCGATGGCACCAGTTTACATTTAATAATATCGAGATCAGGACACGCATAGATCGCATCGACCAACTTGCTGATGGCCGCTATGTGATCATGGATTACAAGACCGGTGACCCGAAAATTCACGCCTGGTTTGATGAGCGCCCGGATGAACCGCAATTACCATTCTATGCCATTACCAGTGAGGGTGAGATTGCAGCCATAGTCTTTGTAAAACTCAAACGGGGTGAATCCGCTTATGTTGGTCTTGCGCAGGATGATGATCTGTTGCCAAACGTAACAACTGTAAATAACACCCGCGGTATTAAAGTCAATGTCCCTGACTGGGAAACATTATTTGTACAATGGAAAGATACATTGAATCGACTCGCCATTAATTTTCGCGAAGGCGATGCCAGGGTCGATCCAAAAAATGCCGACAGTTGCAGATATTGTGACCTGCATGCCTTTTGCCGGATTTACGAAAAGAAGTCAGGAGTCAGAATATGAATAATAAGGTTATTGATTACGCGCAACGGCGGCAGGCAATATCACCTGATGAATCTTTCATCGTGCAGGCGCCGGCCGGTTCAGGGAAGACGGAACTTCTCATCCAGCGCTATCTGAATTTATTGAGTCTGGTAGAAAACCCGGAAGAGATCGTTGCCATTACCTTTACGCGCAAGGCCGCGGCAGAGATGCAGGTGCGTATTGTGAATGTGCTGGAACGTGCGCGTAATAATGTTACACCCAAAGATGATGCCACACGCCTGACTGATGAAATCGCCAGAGCCGTACTGGCACAGGATCAGAAACATAACTGGCAACTGCAAAATAATCCGGGTCGTTTGCGTATCCAGACCATCGATGCACTCTGTGCGTGGCTTACACGGCAAATGCCCATTCTTTCAAAGTTTGGCGCACAATCTGAAACTCTTGATGACGCAACTGAACTCTATCAGGAGGCCGCTGCAAATACACTGGCCGAACTCGAAAGCGGCGAACAGTGGTCAGATGACATCGCGGTGTTGTTGACACATCTCGACAACGATCTGCCCAAAGTTAAAAACATGCTTTCCAGCATGCTGGCCAAACGTGATCAATGGTTGCGGCATGTGTCAAAGGAAATTCGTCGTGACGAACTTGAAACCGCATTAAAACATATAGTGGAATCGACATTGTCTTTAACCAGACAGTCATTTCCTGAAGAAGATGAACTAGAATTTCTGGAATGTGTGCGATATGCCACAGAAAACCTTGCAAGGGAGGTTGCTGATACACACTTGCTTGTCTGTCATGGTATTGATCATCTGCCGGGTACCACTGCGATTGAATTACCCCGCTGGCAGGCTATTGCCGAGTTATGTCTTACCAAAGAAAACGAATGGCGTAAACAGGTAACTACCAAACAGGGTTTCCCTGCAGTTTCCGGTAGCAAGGCTGAAAAGGAAACGCGTAAGAATATGAAAGACCGCTTCCAGGTACTGCTTGCCAATTTCTCCGGTGATGATGCTTTGCTGAAACAACTTACCGAAGTACGCAGTATGCCCCCGGTTCAATATACTGATAATGAATGGCAGGTTGTGAATGCACTATGTCAATTACTTATACTGGCTGATGCACAATTGCGAGTGTTATTTGGCGAACGCAATCAGATGGATTTCAATGGTATTACCTATGCTGCCATTGCCGCGCTTGAAACAAATGGTGCGCCTACTGATCTTGCATTGTACCTGGATTACCAGATCAAACATTTGCTGGTTGATGAATTCCAGGATGTCTCCATCAACCAGTTTAAACTCATGGAACAACTTACTGCCGGCTGGTCAGCGCGTGACGGGCATTCTTTATTTGTGGTCGGTGATCCCATGCAGTCTATTTATCGTTTTCGTGAGGCTGAAGTTGGATTGTTCCTGGCGACCTGGAAAGAGCAGCGCCTGGGACAGGTACCACTCACACCTTTAAGTATTACCGTCAACTTCCGTTCACGGGCAGGGATTGTTGCATGGGTCAATACTGCATTCAAAAAAATCCTGCCGGATATTCCAGACAGTGTCCGTGGTGCAGTGAGTTATGAGCAAGCAGAGGCATTTCATCAGGAACAAACAACGGATGCTGTGCAGATACATCCGTTTATAAATCGTGATGATAGTGTTGAGGCAGAGAAGGTGATTGAGCTGGTCAATGCAGCAAGAGAGAAACGTCCGGATGGAACCATTGGTATTTTGGTGCGTAATCGCACACATCTGGCTGAGATCGTGCCAAAATTTAAAGCAGATGGTCTGCGTTTTCGTGCGGTTGAGATCGAACCATTAGGACAACGCCCGGCCATACAGGACCTGTTGGCATTAACTGTGGCACTGAATAATTTCGCTGATCGCATTGCCTGGCTTGCCATACTGCGCGCACCGTGGTGCGGGCTCACATTAAACTGTCTGCTTGCACTTGTTGGCAATCATAAAAATAAAACTGTCTGGGAATGCATGCAGAATGATACATACCTGCAAACCATGAACAGTGATGGTATGCAACGTCTATTAAAGGTGCGTGCCGTGTTGCAACTCCATTTTGCAGAACAACGCCGTCGATCATTGCGACGTTCCGTGGAATCGGTGTGGATGAGCCTTGGTGGTCCAGCCACACTTGAAAATGAAACTGAACTTATTAATACACAGTCATTTTTTGATCTGCTGGATAAATTTGATGTTGGCGGTGAACTGAAACACAGGAAGAATTTTATCGAACATGTAGAAAAACTTTACGCTGCACCGGATGTACATGCTGATGATCATATACAGATTATGACCATCCACAAGGCCAAGGGTCTGGAATTTGATACTGTCATTCTGCCCGGATTGCATCGCATACCACGGCAGGATGAAACACAGTTATTGTTGTGGACGGAGAATCCGCATAGTTTGCATCAGGATTTATTGCTCGCACCGGTCAAGGAGGCAGGTGAGGAAAAATCTCTCATCTATGAATATCTTAAACGGTTGGAAAATCAAAAACAGGAGTATGAGACGGGCCGTCTGCTGTATGTCGCCACCACACGTGCAAAACAGCAATTGCATGTGCTGGGTTCTGTCAGCATCAATAATAATGGCGAACTCGTTGAACCCGTCTCCAGATCGCTGCTCTCGCAGCTCTGGCCGGTAGTAGTGCCACAATTTGAACAGGTTTATCACAAGTACCAACCGGAGATAGTTAAAGAGGAATCAAGTACAACTGTAAGTCAAAAACTGCGGCGTTTGACTCCGGATTGGGTGTTGCCTTTGTCTCCCAAACCGGTGACGTGGCATGAAGAAATTGAAGATACGGAAATACCTGATACCACTCCCGAATATGAATGGGCAGGGGAAACCATCAAACATATCGGGTCTGTTGTACATCGTTTTATCCAGATTATTGCAGAAGAAGGGATTGAACACTGGGATGAGGGATCTATAAAATCAAAACATGCCTTGTTTGAGGCGTCGCTCAAACGTAATGGAGTACCGGCAAAAGATGTTGAGTGGGCAACTGCTCGTACCGTAGAAGCATTGATCAAAATGATTCATGATGAACGTGGCCGCTGGTTACTGGCAAAAGATCATGCTGGGCAACATAATGAATATGCGCTGACCGGCTTCTATCAGGGCCGAATCACCAGTATTATGATTGACAGGACATTTGTCGATAAAGAGGGAATACGCTGGATAGTCGACTACAAGACCAGCGCACATGAAGGAGCAAATCTTGAGGCTTTTCTCGAACAGGAACAGGAGCGTTACCGGGCACAACTGGAAAAATATAGCTCATTGCTTAAAGGTATGGATGACAGACCCGTGAAACTGGGCCTTTATTTCCCATTATTACAGGGTTGGCGTGAGTGGGCGAGCGAATAACCCTGTTTAAATATTCAGATTTTTGCATATTCAAATCTGGAATAATATCTAACCCTCTAATTGCAGGGGAGTGAGGATAAAGGAACCATGCAAGACAAAAATATCTCGGGCAAGCAACTGCTTGAGAAATACGAAGAAAAAAGAAAATACCCCAGGATAATTGTAGATTGTCCTGTGTCCATGGTATTACCCAATAGCAAGGAAGTTGAGGCGCAGGCGCATGATGTTTCACCCGGCGGACTGCAATTACGTTCCGGTAAACAGACAGCAAGGATATTAAATGCTGAAAATGAAAAACTGAAACAGGGAACAAAATCAGATTTTGAAGTCAATTTCATATTGCCCCTGGAGGGCAGGCAGGAAAAATTACAAATACGATGCAAACTGGCCTATACAGTCAAACTGGAAGAAAATTATTATGCGATAGGTTTGCAGTTCACCAGAGTTGAAGGAAGTAATCGCAAAATCCTCAGGCGATTCATCGAAAGCTCAATGGAACCTTTATAGACGAACCGATTGATCACGATATACGAGCGTACTGGGCCCAGAGATGCGCAGCCAATGAACCTCTATGATTTCCCAAAATATTACGATCTTTCCTACTCGTACAATATGCACGATGAACTCGCGTTTCTGAAACAGGTATTTACAAAATACACAGACACAAAACATCCGCGCCTGCTGGAACCGGCCTGTGGTACAGGCAGACTGCTGGTGCCATTGACACGGGCAGGATTTGATTGCACCGGATTTGATCTCAATTCAAATGCACTGGACTATCTAAAAAAAAACTGCAACATAACCGGCTGAAAGCCCATATATTCAATGGAGATATGACCCGTTTCAATATCAGCGGGCCGAAGTTTGACGGAGCATTCTGCACGGTGGATACTTTCCGGCATTTACTCACGGATGAAGAAGCTATCAGCCATTTGCGAAATATCTCCTGTCATTTGAAGAAAAACAGTATTTATGTACTGGGACTGCATTTATTGCCCTGGCAGGGAATAAAGCAAAAAGTCCATCGCTGGCAAGGCAGCAGGGGGAAATTAACTGTACTCTCCAGCATTATTGTCCTTGATGTAAACCGCAGGCGGCGCGAAGAAACCCTGAATTACACACTGCGTGCAGGCAAACAGAAATATCAATCTGTCTACAAACTCCGTACTTATACACTCAGTCAGTTTCAAGCATTGCTGGACAAAGCAGGCTGCTTTGGAATCAAGAGTGTCTATAATCTGGATTATGATCTGAATCAACCTGTACAACTCAACGAGGATTCAGAGGAAGCTGTATACCTGCTGGGCAATAAATAAATTATTTTTCAACTCTGGAGGAACACTCCGGGAAAATGAGAAGTACAGGCCATGACGTGTGTGATGGAATTGGTATCGTATTCATCACCGGATATGTATTTATTGAAAAACCGGTTCAGTTTATCAACACGGTCTGGCCATTGGTCCCAGGCCTGTAAGCCGAGTGATATGCCATAGTTGGTAAAGGCAAACTTCATTTCACGCCATCCTGTCTGGCGGCAGAAGTAACCTGGTTCTTCTATCCATAACCTGTTCAACAGATGAAGACTTAATCTGGTTTGATACTCAGACCATTCTTCATCAGGAAAAAAATGACACAACCATAACATCATGCCCAAACCCAGATCCTGATCGATGATCAATGATTCATAACTTTGTATCATCAACTGTTGCATCTCATTTATTTCTTCTTCAAGCAGATCGGGCTCCAGCAGTTTATATGATACATAACCGTCAAATGCATCCATTGCACCCAAACCATAGCCCGGATAGGGCGCAGACAAATCTTCTTCCATCTTCCAGATCACGCCACGTCCAGGAATAACAAATCGTGAATGTATCTGTTTAACCAGCTTGATAGCTTCGTCACGGTATTCGGGTTTTATCTTTCCGAGGCAGGTGAGGGCATAAATCCACATGGCAAGATAATGAAAATACTGTCCATCCCGGTCCGGTTTTTCACCGATTCGCAGTCCTTTGTTCCTGCCCAATACCCGGTAGACTTCCTCCACCAGAAATTCCGCTTTGGCCAGATAAGTTTCTTCACCGGTTTTGTGATACAGGGAAATGTACAACACCACACCAAAGGCATCTGTCCACAAGTAACGCAAACCATTGGGCCAGAATTCCTGTTCCTCCATCCACTGGAGTTTCTGTTTTACATAGTCGATATCTTTCAGTGACATGTTACAAGCCAAACGGAAATGTTTCCGGCATGCCGATGCCTGCTTCCGGGCCGAGCGCATCAACGGCACGGGTTTCATCAAACCAGATATATTCATTGAATTGCAATGGCAGAGAAGCATTGAAGTAGTGGCTCGCAACCTCGGTTTCAGGCCGGTAAATTACGCCAATGGCGCGTTCCAGCCGTGGCCGCAACAGTTCCTTCACCACACGTTGTTTCTGATCTACAAGCGGCAGCATGAATGCATTCAATCCAGAATCATGACAAAGGCGTTCATAACTTTCGGGATGAGAAGGCCTGACTATTTTGATTTCCATCGGTGCGCCCCAGTCAGAAGCCGCAGCGACAGTGCCATGATGTGTGCCAAACCCGATCAGGTAGGCATCATCTCCAAAATGTTTGCGGCAAAGATTACCCACATTAATCTCTCCACGCGCACCCATTTCTGTGGCTGCCGCATCGCCGATATGTGAATTATGTTCCCAGACAACAGCCCTCGATCCAGGCCCGTGAAAATCAAGCAGGTTTTTCAGCGTATCGAACATATGTTGATCCCGGAAATTCCAGGACTCGCTGGAACCCTCATACATAATGCGATAATACTGCTCTGCATTTTTTACCAGCCGTGCATTGGATAGGGCATCCAGAAAACGGCGGCCATCCTGTGCTGCGTAATCCAGTCGTTTTCTCATCAGAGTATTCAACATTTCCACAACTTCCTGTTCGCATCCTTTGTGTTTTCCGGTCAGTGCAACAGCACCATAAGTTGCCGGGTCTGCTTCCCAGGGTGTTAAACATCCGTATCGCTTCCGTGCAATCGCGGCCAGTTCCGGATCCACTTCTTCAAGGTAATTAATCACTGAATTGATAGATGAATACAGGCTGTAAAGGTCCAGGCCGAAAAAACCGACAGCCTTGTCCGGTGATGAAAATTGTTTATTGTAATTCCGCAACCATTTCACAAACTCAAGTACCTGCATGTTGGCCCACATCCAGGTCGGGAACCGCGCAAATGTCGGTTCTTCCGTTGGTTCCATACGAGTTTCACGTACAAAATGATCGATCTGCGCCGCATCAGGCCAGTCCGCTTCAACCGCAACAAACCTGAATCCCTTATGTTGAATCAGTTCCTTCGTAATGCGGGCACGCATGTCATAAAACTCAGCAGTACCATGTGTGGCTTCACCCAGCAACACCACCCGCGCATCACCAATGCGTTTCATTAATCCGGAAAGATCAACCGTATCAATCGATGGAATATGGATTGCGGACTTTTCAATAAGATCAGAAAGTGGAGCAGGTTTTGCAATACTGACTGTTTTCAGTTTTGGCTTGATTTCCTCTTCAATTTCCCGCCAGCCTTCTTCACCTATGAGAGGAACAAAACGTACTGCCCCCAATTCCTCAAACTCAACCTCATTATTATTAATGCGGGTAATACGCAACAGTGTTTGTTCTCTGGTAGAAGGACCAATGGGAATGACCAAACGTCCGCCAACTGTTAATTGTTCGATCAGGGACCGGGGTGCTTCAGGACCGCCGGCTGCAACAACTATCCCGTCATAAGGTGCATTTTCAGGCCAGCCGAGTGTGCCATCGCCACAAAGCACATGGACATTATTGTATTTTAATTCCTTTAAGCGGACGGAAGCCTGATGAGCCAGGCTTTGGTGCCGTTCTATGGTATAAACTTCAGCAGCAATTTCTGCAAGAACAGCAGCCGCATAACCGGAACCAGTACCAACTTCCAGTACACGGTCACCCGGTTTTAACATCAATGCCCCGGTCATCAGGGCAACGATATAAGGTTGGGAAATGGTCTGGCCTTCTTCAATTGGCAAGGGGGAATCATCATAGGCAAATTCAAGCAGATTAATACCTACGAACTTCTCACGTGGTACGGTGGCCATGGCCTTCAAAACTGACTCGTCCCGGATACCTTGTCTGCGCAACATCCTGATAAATGCTTCTTTATTGTACTGGACCAGTTTCTCCATATTTAACGCCCTCAATTTACAGGCATTGCCATGCCGGTTGTGTGAAAAACACACGTTTCAAAAACCATAATTGAATATTAGCAAATGAAATGACCGGGGATTATTGATACAGATCAAACCAACTGCTTTAAAAGCTGGCCCAGATACCCTGTGTTGGGACAGGGCCGTGACTAAAGAGAATTATATTTAAATATATGCTACATATATAACAAACAGAGAAGAATATCGCACCTATATGTTACATATCCCAGACTCCGGATCACCGTAACCCGAATGACTGAACTGACAATTCCAAGCGCCATCCTTTTTGACTGGCACTCCACACTGGTTGATACCCACGAAGCAATGTATCATGCACTTGACGATGTCCTGCTCAAATTCGGCGAGCTTGGCCTGCTTGAACGGATGACGAAACCGGGACATAGCAAGACCAATGAAGATGCAAAACTGGTTGAGTACGTACGCAATAACCTGAAGTTGCACCCGAAAATAAAGGCCGAACAGAAGATTTCCAGGACAGATATATTCGAAGTGCTGTTTCATGCGGATGAAAAAGCAAAGGCAATTGCGCATGAGGAATTCAACAAATGTTATCGCTATCACTTCGGGGAAATTCATCCTTTCGAAGACGGTATAGAAGATATGTTAACGGCACTGCGCAAGCGGGGAATAAAACTGGGTGTGTTGACGAACCGGAACCGGGAATTTCTGGAACATGAAATCAGAGTTATTCATGTTGATGGCTGGTCTCATCTGTTTGACACGGTGGTCTGCGGGGATGATGGGATAAAACGAAAACCTGCGCCCGATTCTGTCCTGAAGGCATTGAAAAATCTTGGTATCAGCCCGGGCCCTGACTGCTGGTATGTCGGAGACAGTACAACAGACACGATTGCAGCGAAAGAAGCGGGAGTGACCAGCATATTTTATAACGGGGCGCACTGGGATGCAGAATGGCTGAACAAGATATTCCCCGGTACGGACAAGCACCCACACAAACCCGACGCAGTGGTAAACTATTTCACGGAATTCATGCAACTGGTTGAGTCATGTCCGGTCCGGTAATCTGAAATAAAGCCTGGACTACAGAATAGGTAAATCATCAACTATTTCCTGCCCGGGTTATCTGATTATTTTTGGTGTTTTTCTTTTCTCTAATTGACTTAATCTACCATACGCAATAGTTTTATTACCTTGGTAGCGAGGTAATAGACTGATGTATACAATTGACATTCGCAGCTATTGGCAGGTAAAGGCACTCATTGTATTGCTGAAACTGAGCCTGCTGGTGGGTGCGGTGTTGTCATTTATTGAAGGACATCTTGAAGCTGGTGTCGTTACTCTGGCGATATTTCTTATTACCTTTTTACCGATTCTTCTCGGTAATCGTTTTCAGGTAAAAATACCGTCCGAATTTGAATTACTGGCGGTTGTCCTTGTTTACGCTTCACTCTTTCTTGGTGAAGTGCATGGTTACTATTTGAAGTTCTGGTGGTGGGACCTCGTGTTACATACCAGTTCCGGATTCCTGCTCGGTATTCTGGGTTTCCTGCTGGTCTACGTACTGAATGAAAAGAAAGAAATAGATCTGGATTTGAAACCGGGCTTTGTAGCGTTATTTGCTTTTGTTTTTGCCATAGCATTTGGCACGTATTGGGAGATATTTGAATATGCAATGGATCGGAGCTTTGGGACAAATATGCAAAAGAGCGGCCTCACAGACACGATGTGGGACTTGATTGTGAACAGCATCGGCGCATTGATAATTTCCCTGCTTGGCTGGGGATATCTGAGTAAGGAAGGGATCAATTCTTTTCTGGAAAGATGGATACATAAATTCATAGAAAGAAATCCGCGTCTGTTTGAGCGGAGAAAACTTCCACGGTAAACATGTTTTCAAACTCTGTATTACAGGATTTCTCGATCACTGTTTCCGGCGTGACTCTATCACCTGTATCCATGCAGGCATTCCTACGGTTGAAATGACACGAGACATTTCAACAGAGGTCATTGGGCCATGACTGCCTTCAGCATCAGAGTGATGACTTATAACATACACAAAGGATTCAGTGTGGGTAACCGGCGCTTTGTGCTACGGCAAATACGGGATGAACTGCGTACGGCTGATGTTGATATTGTGTTTTTGCAGGAAATACAGGGCCAGCATGTTATTCGTGAAGCGGAAATAGTTGATTGGCCCACTGAGTCACAGTTTGAATATATGGCCGATCAGATCTGGTCGCATTATGCCTATGCTAAAAACGCAATCTATAATGCCGGCCACCATGGCAACGCTATACTGAGTAAATATCCTTTTGTGCACTGGGAAAATCTGAGATTTTCTACTATTCGACCGGCCAGCCGCAGTTTATTACACGGTGTTGTGGATATTCCTGAACGCCAGATGAAATTGCACGTGATTTGTGTGCATCTGGATTTCCTGCCGAATTTACGTATGCGGCAATTAAAAAGATTAAATGAACGCATTCGTGCATGTGTGCCAAAAAACGAACCATTGATACTTGCCGGTGATTTTAACGACTGGCATGGCCAGGTCAGCAGATACCTGGCATCTGATCTTGAATTGAATGAAATCTTTCATACTCTGCATGGTAAACATGCCAGGACATTTCCTTCATGGTGGCCTATGCTTCCGGTTGACCGCATCTATTATCGTGGTTTGCAACCAATTGAATGTGACAGCTTCGAACAGAATCCGTGGCATAGACTCTCTGACCATACGCCTTTGTATGCGAAATTCGAGATCTGACTGCTGCAATATTTTTAACTACATGAGCTTCATTTGTGATAGAATACTCACCAATAATCGTTTTCATGCTGAAAACATTCAATCCACCTGAATTTGCTGTCATAACAGCATTATTCACATTGATGCTGTAAACCTATGAATCTAAGTACTTGTAGACATAATGCTCCCGGTGATGGAAAAATTTCTTTTCCAAAACAGCAGAGCTGGAATCCGATGACCGAGGTAGCCACAATAGCGGCTGATGTCGATGGTAAGCGTGTTCTATGCAGAATATCGAGTAAAGACCTGCAGAAAAAATATCTTACCTCAGCTGAAGAACCCATGAAGGCAGTCACAAAACATCGTCCCGAGCTTGAATCTGCGGCACGGATCTTGATAGAGAAAAAAGATTTCGAGGATGACGGCTCAATCCTGATTTCATACAAGGACCTGTAAGCAGGAAAGCTGTTGACCGGGATCAGTGTAATTTACTTACAGTCACCTGGATCGCGCAGTAAAACAGCGTTTGTTACCACTTGCCGTCGAACGCAGTATTGCCATTATTATTGACCGTCTATTCCTGCGAGATAAGTTGTTCCATAAATATTACTCCCTTCCTCCCCCGGTACCCCATCTATTCACCAAGATTGTTTTTCTCTCATCACTAACCAAACTGATAATTGCACCTGCTAACCTGGCAGTGACAGGTTGGGGTAGGCTGGATAATCATGTGGTGTGTGATCCGGGATTCAATCCACAACAATGCCCTGAATATCATGTTAACGTCTCGAGCAATGCACGAAAACCCAGATATGCACCTACAGGCGATTTTATATGTGATTAAAAAAATGCGCAGGCATTAGAGGAGGAGGCAATGCCTGCGCTAAGATGCCCACGTCGTGGGCTTGGGGAAGTAATCTTTTTCGGAGGTCAAAAAAACGAACCCCGGTGAAGCTTGATGCCTGACCGGGGTTTATGTTGTTCCCGGAAGGCATCGGTTTGTTTCCATGCCTTCCGGATATGTTGCTGGAAGGCTTACCGAACAGCTTTAAAACCTGTATACATCGAATTCATACCAATATTCATAAACATGACAGAATGCATGCGCCATGAGTCCTGGCCATAATCTGGCAGTTCTGCTCTGAAATGTGTCATTGGTTGCTGCATATCGTGTCGTTAAATCCATGTCCCCGAATCGGGGTGGGCAAATATACGCTAATTATCCACAAATGCAAGTAAAAATTGTTGCGAAGCAATAAATCTGGATTCTATTTATAATTATACTATAAAATCAATTAGTTAAACTATGGCATGTTATCCGGAGTGGTCTTCAATTGGTTACTAATTAATCAGAGCTGATCGAGTGCCATCATGTCCCCGGTGTCCAGCCTGACATTTACCGCTTTCAGGTTGTCAGTGATGCTGCTGACTTTGCTGGCACCCGGGATGGGCAGGATGTGGCTGCCTTTATGCAATAGCCAGGCAAGTACAATCCGGTAAACAGATACCCGGTGTTTATCTGCAATTGATTTTAGCGGCTTGGATTCAGACAGTTTTTTGTGATCAAAATGGCCGCCAACCGGGCTGTGTGGGATAAAAAGGATATTTTCCTTTTCACACAAATCTACCACGCCGGTCTTGAATGATTTCTTTTCGAGCACATTGCAACGGTTTTGTACACTCAGGATCGGCGCAACTGTCATCGCGGTCATGATTTCCCTGGTGTTGACATTCGAGAGACCAATGTGTTGAATCTTGCCTTCTTCCTTAAGCCGTGCCAGTTCACCAATGGATTCTGTCAATGGGATATCGGGATCAGGTGCATGTAACTGATAAAGAAAAATACATTCGGTGTTCAGATCGTTGAGACTTTTCTCGCAGGATTTCCTGAGCCAGGCAGGACTGGCATTAGTATCCCATCTGCCTTTGGGCCGGGTGAGACCACCTTTGGTCGCTACAATCACATCTTCACGTTTTCCGAGTTTGACCAGGGCCTTATGTATAAGTTTTTCATTATGGCCAACGTCATTATCATCAATACAATACACATTCGCGGTGTCAATAAAATTTCCACCGCCATTAACAAATACTCTGATGACTTCAATGGCCGTTGCTTCATCCGGACGTGTATCCAGTGACAACGGCATTGCACCCAGTCCGATAGGCAAGACCTGCTTTCCTGAATTTCCTAATGGAATTTGAGTGTTCATTATGGCTTGTTGTGTTTATCCCGATCTTTTTTGTCACGATGTTTATGTGACTTTTTGGGAGTCAGGGTAAACCAATCTTCCTTTGTAATCTCATGAAAGTGATCTGCTTCTTCCTTGAGCAATTGTGATGTGGTACTGAGTACGGCGGCAATTTCAACACGCACACCCTCTGATTTCAGGTGTTGTACCAGTTCGATATAGTCTGAATCACCGGACATGATAATAATGGTGTCTACCTTGTTGGCCACCTGGATGGCATAAATTGAAAGCGGTATATCCGCACTCTTGTGGCAGGGTCTGACAGAACCATGATAGTAATTGTGCAGACGTTCCTGCAATTTTGCTGATATATGTTTGCCTTCACGGAAATATACTAACCGGCTCAGGCCACGATTAACCAGCAGCTTGGGTATCAGGGCGTCAAAATTCAGCATGGTATTGGTATCATCTGCCTCAGTGTGGATACTGCGCTCAATATTGTTGCCGTCAATTAATATGGCGACAGACTGTGAAATCTGGATATTAGTTGGAGGACGAAACTGCGGATCTTTGATGTCTTTCATAGGGTTCCTTTTGTCAGGAAAATGATTATTAATGTTATACTCATCCCGAATTAAATGGGTTCGGTAATTTCCGGCAGGATAACAGATTATTCGTTCTGGATGACGGGTTAATCGTTGTTATATCGGTCAAAATGTCTGCCTACGCATCATAGATACGCGGTCAGTTGTGCTGACTGGAAAGAATTATTGAAAAGGGTTCTTTAAGCGGGAGATGGATGCCAGCCTGCATCTGCCCAGAGTTCACCGCTGACAGCAGAGTTGGAGATCATGAAGCAGACTGCATCCGCAATTTCGGCTGGACGAATCAATCGGCCGAGTTGGGTGTCCTTGAGGATATATTTTTCAATATATTCTTCACCAAGAGCACGCACCATCGGTGTATCAGTAAAGCCTGGATGAAGCACTCCGCAACGTACACCATGGAAGATTGCTTCTTTGGTTAAAGTTGCGGCGGCCCCTTCCAGTCCGGCCTTGGTGCTCGCATAAGACACCTGGCCTTTGTTCCCCTGTGATGAAATGGAACCGATAAAGATAACAGTGCCTTGAATTGTTTCATCCGTATGCCATTTCTTTAAACTTTTGCTGGCACGATCTTCTGCAATGTGTGCAATCATTTCCATGGCCCAGTAGGCCGGGGCAATCAGATTGACTTCTACAACTTGCCGGAATTTTTCTATGGGATAGATTTCAGACTTACCGGTTTCCTTGTTGACTTTGACGGCCAGTGCATCACGGGTAATACCGGCGCAGGGGACACAAATACTGACTATGCCATGTTGCTTGATCAGGTTGTTGTAAACCTGGGTGCGGAAATCGGAATTGGTAGTGTCCCCAATATAGGGGAAAGCAACCTCGGTTTTGGCGTCACGGTTTATCTGTTCGGCGACTGTTTTGACTTCATCATTCATGTCCACCATACCAATCGCCTTGACACCTCTATTTGCGAGTTCAATACAGACCGCATGTCCGATACCGCTGGCTGCACCTGTTATTACTGCTACTTTGCCCTTTATTTTCATAAAAGTTATTTACCCCAAACAGGTATGATTAGAATATGCATCACAGTTAGTCTAGCGCATAATTTTGTGCGTTGCATCATCTTTATATTATTTTAACTATTAATTTAGCTTGTTGATAAGAAAAGATATTCATATATGCCTGTAAGAACACGTTGCGCATGGTGCACAAATGATCTGCTCTATATCCGTTACCACGATAATGAATGGGGAGTGCCAGTGCATAATGACCGGAGACTGTTTGAATTCTTGGTCCTGGAAGGTGCCCAGGCTGGCTTAAGCTGGATCACGATACTCAGAAAACGTGCTGCCTATAGAAAAGCAT
>MGYU01000019.1 GCA_001801885.1 Gammaproteobacteria bacterium RIFCSPLOWO2_12_47_11 | reverse complement strand
ATGATCTCACCGTATTTATGGCGGGCACCCTCAAACAGATAGTTGAAGGCCCGGAAAATAAAATTCGGGTGTTCAACTTCTTCACCATTATTTCCATTACCGTTCTGGCGGTGTTTGGGTGCGCGCAAAAACAATCTGCCCAAAGCTGGACTTAAGGTCAAGGAATTAAATGCGGAAATCACAGTTGCCACAGAAATCGTCAGGGCAAATTGTTTGAAGAATGCCCCCGGAATACCGCCCAGAAATGCGGTAGGAATGAATACAGCAACCAGTACCAGTGCCATGGAGATCAACGCTCTACCAACTTCCGTCATGGTCACCCGTGCTGCATCACGGGGCGCCAGTCCTTTCTCAAGGTTGCGTTGTATATCTTCCACCACGACGATCGCATCATCCACCACGATACCAATGGCAAGGACCAGGCCAAACAATGTCAGGTTATTCAGTGAGAAACCGAAGGCAGACATCACGGCAAATGTGCCGATTAACGATACCGGGATGGCAACAATCGGGATGACCGCTGCCCGCCAGGATTGCAGGAAGATGATAATGACCAGCACCACCAGAATAGTGGCTTCGAAAATAGTCAGATAGACCTTATGGATGGATTCCTTGATGAATTCTGTCGGGTTATAAATGATCCGGTGTTCGAGTCCGGGTGGAAATGAGCCGGATAACCGTTCCATGGTACCGATAATTTCATCTGCGGTTTCCAGTGCATTACTGCCGGGCCGCTGGAAAATACCCAGCGCAACGGCTTGTTTGCCATTCAGATAACTGTTGCGGACATAATCCCGTCCACCGATTTCGATATGTGCCACGTCACCCAGGCGCGTGAGCCTGCCATCTTCTCCGGTTTTGATGATCACATTACGGAATTGATCAGGATCGATGAAACGACCCTGGGCAGTTACAGTATATTGATAGGCATTTTTCTGAGGCATCGGTGGTTGGCCGAGTTTACCTGCGGCTACCTGCACGTTCTGGGCCCGTAGTGCCGAAACAATATCATTAGCGGACAACTGTAACGCAGACATGCGTTCCGGATTCAGCCACACACGCATACTGTATTCACGCGCACCGAAGACGATGAGTTCCCCTATACCATCAATGCGGGCGAGTTCGTCACGCACCTGGAGCAGGGCATAGTTGCTGATGTAAAGTTCATCCAGGGTGTTATCCGGTGACAGTAGATGTACCACCATCATCAGGTCCGGTGAACTTTTCTGTGCAATTACACCAAGGCGGCGCACTTCTTCCGGTAGTTTCGGTTCTGCCCGGGCAATACGGTTCTGTACCAGGACCTGGGCTGTGTCCAGATCCGTACCTTGTTCGAATGTGATTGTCAGTGACATCGCACCATCGCTGGTAGATTGCGATGTCATATACAACATGTTTTCTACACCATTGATTTCCTGTTCCAGCGGCGTTGCGATCGTATCGGCAATGACTTGAGGAGACGCTCCCGGGTAATTGGCATTAACTACAATTGTCGGGGGGGCAATTTCCGGATACTGGGTAACCGGCAACCTGAAATACGATAAGGTGCCAATGATGACAATCAATATGGAGAGTACGGCGGCAAAACGCGGCCGGTCGATATAGAAATGACCAAACTTCATAAAGGCTTATCCTTGCTGCGGGGCGTGGGGTTCTATCGTGCCGGCTTCAGGTGTGACCGGCATTCCGGCCCTGGCCCGCTGTATACCGTTGATAATCACCCGGTCATCCGGTTCCAGTCCGTCACGGATTATACGCAGGCCTTCATGCAATCTGCCCGGTTTAATCTGGCGGCGTTCAACGATATTATTTTCTCCAACCACATAAACATACTGGATAGTCTGATCGACATTGATGGCGGTATCCGGGATCAGTATCGTGTCATACGGGCCTTCACCCAGTAGTCTGACATCAGTAAACATTCCCGGGACCAATAAGAAATCAGGGTTATCAACAATTGCGCGGGCACGCATGGTGCCGGTGGCGAGATCAATCTGGTTATCGACAAAATCCATATGACCTTTGTGCATGTAATCTTCTTCATCTGCCAGACGTAGCAACACGGGGGTGGGTGAATCACGTGAACTCTTGCGGGTGCCGGCCATATCCATCCGCGTGTAATGCAAAACGCTTTGTTCATCAGCAGTAAAGTAAACGTAGATCGGATCCAGCGAAACTATCGTTGTTAACAGGGTGGATTCGAAATCGCCACCAGTGATCAGGTTCCCTTCGGTCACACGTGTCTGGCTGATACGCCCCGTGATGGGTGATTTGATATGGGTAAATTCAACATTCAGATCGGCAGATTGCACTGTTGCTTTCGCTGCTTCCAGTGAGGCGAGTGCCCCGCGTTTCTGTTTGCTACGGGAATCCAGTTCTTCTTCCGAGATGGCATGTGATTTATACAGGCGTTCGGCCCGGGCCAGATCGTTTTCGGCCAGTTCCAGGGCTGCCTTGGCCCGGGTCACATCGGCCCGGGCCAGATCCAGAATAGCCTGATAGGGACGGGGATCAATCACATAAAGCAGATCACCTTTCTTTACTATGCTGCCTTCTACAAAATGTATCGATTGCAGGTATCCACTCACCCTGGGCCTTACTTCTACCGACTCAACTGCATAAAGCCGGCCGGTAAATTCATCCCAGTCAGTCACTTCCATGGCGAGTGGTGTGGCCACGGTAACCTGGGGCGGGGGCATGTCCACGGGTTGTTGTGATTGGGATTGATCACATGCTGCCAGTAAAATTGTTATACCTATTGCCAACCATGTCTTCATGCCAGTCTTTGGCGGATTGAGGTGCTGATTCATGGTAAATAAATTCCTCGGGGCAGTTAATTGCGTATTGGCTATTGATTACTGACCAGTCAGTAAGTATTATATAGCTGCCCTTATTAATCGCAATCACTATTTTCATATATATTGATGACAAATAAATCACCGGTTTTAAAAAAACTGCGTAATGTCAGGCGAAAAGACCAACGCCCGGGAGAAATTCTCAGAGCGGCACTGGAGGTGTTTTCCATTAACGGTTATGCAGGTACCCGCCTGGATGATGTGGCAAAACGGGCGGGGATCAGTAAAGGGACGATTTATCTTTATTTCAATTCCAAGGAAGTGTTGTTTAACGAAATGGTCCGGCACTGGATCCTGCCGCAACTGGAAAAGATAGAGCAGATTGGGAAGCAACCAGCCGGTTCAGCTGAAGTCATTCTCCGTAAGCAGCTCAAGGTCATCTATGAGGATATGGTCTCCACCAAGGCCAGTTGTATACCCAAGCTGATTATCAGTGAAGGCACACGTTTTCCAGAACTGGCTGAGTTTTATTATCAGGAGGTCATTATTCGCGCTCACAAAACCATGCATGAGACCGTGAGACGGGGAGTGGCCGCAGGTGAATTCCGGCAAGATGCACTGAATTGGCAATTGCATGCCATACTGAGCCCCGCGTTGACAGCCGCCATATGGAAATCTGTTTTTGACAGGTTTTCCCCGCTGGACCTCAAGGCTTATTTTCAAACCCA
The DNA here is from genome assembly GCA_001801885.1 of Gammaproteobacteria bacterium RIFCSPLOWO2_12_47_11. Lineage (GTDB taxonomy): Bacteria > Pseudomonadota > Gammaproteobacteria > Eutrophobiales > Eutrophobiaceae > 2-02-FULL-47-50. Next base: position 21,045 of record MGYU01000019.1, on the reverse strand, counting down.
TGTCGATTTGCTGCTGCATGGATTGAAAGGAAAGTCCTGAATCTCCGAATCGAGATGATTGGTAAATTTGCAGCTACTGATATACATTTGCCAGGCAATTATTTTATTTTTAAGTGTAATATGTAACTATATGATATTTCTAGATTAAATATTGTTAAAAATATTGCAAGTCTATTCATAAACAGGATATTGCTTGACTGGGCAGTACAATCATTAATAAAGTCCGCAGATGCATTTTCCAGCCCATAATTGTAATAAGGACTCAATATCACTATGACCTATTGTGTTGCCATATCACTAGAAGCCGGACTGGTATTTATTTCTGATTCCCGCACAAATGCGGGTGTCGACAACGTCAATACCTACAGCAAGATGTACGGTTTTGGTATTCCCGGAGAACGCCAGTTCGTATTGTTATGTTCCGGTAATCTGGCTACAACCCAGGGTGTAGTAGCCCAGATAAAACGTGATATTAAACAATCCATGCCGATTAATTTAATGACGATTGGCCATATCAGTGATGCTGCAGACTACATTGGAGAGATTAGCCGGATACAACAGGAAAAAAATACGGGTGGCGGGGCACATTATGAAGCCAGTTTTATTATCGGGGGCCAGATATCTGGCAGTCGCCCAAAAACTTATCTGGTCTATCCACAAGGCAACCATATCACCACATCACATGGTACTCCCTATCTGCAGATAGGTGAGAGCAAGTATGGGAAACCGATTCTGGATCGGATACTGAACACAAAATCCAGTCTGGAGACAGCTACACTTTGCGGACTGGTATCAATGGATTCAACCATGCGCAGTAATCTATCAGTTGGCCCACCCATTGAAGTGACTATATACGAAGCAGATAGTCTTGTCCCGGGACGTTATCACCGCTTTCAGGAAGACAGTGAATATCTCAGGGAATTAAAACGTGCATGGGATAAAAGCCTGAAAGCAGCATTCAAGAAATTACCACCAGTGTCCTGGAGCAGCAACTGGGACATGAAACAGGACGACGAATCCTCAGAAGTTTCAAACTAATAACCTGATACGGTTATATTTAACATTTCTTGCTTTAGTCAAGTGCTGGCATGATTTGCCACCTTACCATTACGGTAAGTTTAAATAAATTATAAGAGGTGTTATCACGTGGCAATCCGGGTTGTATTAAAACATTACACAGAATATCAATATGACCGGCTGGTCTCGTTAACACCTCATGTGATACGTTTACGGCCGGCACCTCATTGCCGCACGCCAATAACCGCCTATTCCCTGAAAGTAGGACCTGAAAATTATTTTGTAAACTGGCAACAGGACCCATTCGGAAACTATCTTGCGCGTTTTGTCTTTCCTGAAAAAATGCGCGCACTAAAGATTGACGTTGAATTGATTGCGGAAATGTCTGTTATCAATCCTTTTGATTTCTTCATGGAAGAATCGGTAGAAAAATTTCCATTTGATTATGAAGAACAATTGAAAAGAGATCTGGCGCCCTATCTGAAAATCAGGGAGCAAGGAACAGGATTAAAAGACTGGATAGCATCAATAGACAAGGAGAGAAAGAACACTGTTGATTTTCTGGTGATGTTGAACCAGCGACTGCAAAATGATATTAACTATCTTATTCGGATGGAGCCGGGCGTCCAGAGTTGTGAAGAAACACTGGAGAAAAAAATTGGTTCTTGTCGTGATACGGCCTGGTTACTGGTGCAGATCTGCCGTCATCTGGGTCTGGCTGCCCGGTTTGTTTCCGGTTATTTGATCCAGTTAACTGCTGATTTGAAGGCATTGGATGGCCCTGCCGGTCCTGAAAAAGATTTCACGGATTTACATGCCTGGGCAGAAGTTTATTTGCCGGGAGCGGGGTGGGTTGGACTGGATCCGACCTCCGGATTGTTTGCGGGAGAAGGTCATATACCATTGGCCTGTACTCCCGACCCATCAAGTGCGGCCCCGGTGATAGGTTCTACCAGTCCATGCCAGGTTAAATTCAGTTATTTAAATCAAGTAACACGTATACATGAGGACCCACGAGTCACCAAACCCTACACAGACACTCAATGGGAAAGTATTCTGGCGTTGGGTGAAAAAACAGATGACCGGTTAAAACGATCAGACGTGCGTTTAACGATGGGTGGTGAACCTACGTTTGTATCCATTGACGATATGGAAGGCGCCGAGTGGAACAACGCAGCATTCGGGAAGAAAAAAAGAGAGCTGGCTGGCAATTTATTATTAAAGCTCAAAAGCAAGTATGCTCCCCAGGGATTGTTGCATATCGGCCAGGGAAAATGGTATCCCGGTGAACCACTGCCCAGATGGGCATTATCCATCATCTGGCGTAAAGACGGGCATCCCATTTGGCGAAACGACCGTTTGTATGCGGACGAAAAAAAAGACAACAAGCATGGTACAGAAGAAGCTGAAAAATTCATCAAGTTATTGGCTGATTCACTGGACATTGATCAATACAGGGTCATTCCTGGATATGAAGATACCGCACATTATTTATTGAAAGAGGAAAGTCTTCCCGAAAATGTGGACCCCCTGGATAATAAATTATCTGACCCCCTGGAACGTGAACGATTGACCCGTTTATTCAGGCAAGGATTACAAACAGTTGTTGGTTATGTCCTGCCAGTTAAATGGAAAGAAGGAAAGAAAAACAAGGGATCATGGACAAGCAGTCCATGGTCTTTCAGATCAAAAAACATGTTTTTGATTCCCGGGGATTCACCTATGGGATATCGTCTGCCACTGGCTGCCTTACCCTGGAAGATGCCTGATCCGGATGATATTGATCATGAAAAAGATCCGTTTGACGATAGAGATGAATTACCAAAATCTGAATTAAAGAAAGAGAATAAAAAAACCCGAAAATCTTTTGACGATAGTGAGTTGGAGATAGTACACACGGCCCTTTGTATACAACCACGGGATGGCCGGCTGTATATCTTCATGCCGCCGTTAACCCGGATTGAAAACTATCTTGAGCTGGTATCATTCATTGAATCAACAGCACAGACACTTGGCTTGCCTGTTATCATTGAAGGATATGAACCACCGTGGGATCCACGCGTACAAAAACTGCAAATTACACCTGACCCCGGTGTAATTGAAGTTAACATTCATCCGTCTTCAACCTGGCCAGAACTTGTTAATAACATCCAAGCACTGTATGAAGAGGCGAGACTGGGCCGTTTAGGGACAGAAAAATTCATGCTGGATGGAAAGCATTCAGGCACAGGGGGAGGCAATCATGTGACGCTGGGTGGGTCAACACCCGCGGATAGTCCGTTTTTAAGACGGCCTGATTTATTAAGAAGCCTGATCACCTATTGGCAACATCACCCTGCCTTGTCCTATTTATTTTCCGGGTTGTTTATTGGCCCTACCAGTCAGGCGCCACGGGTTGATGAAGCGCGCGATGATAATCTGTATGAACTGGAAATCGCATTTAAACTTTTGCCGGAAGGGGAAAGTCATCAGCCCTGGCTGGTTGACCGTATATTAAGAAATTTTCTGGTCGATTTGACAGGTAATACTCATCGCTCGGAATTTTGTATTGATAAACTTTATTCACCTGATAGCCCTGCGGGCAGGCTCGGCCTGGTGGAATTCAGGGCTTTCGAGATGCCGCCGCATGCCCGGATGAGCATAGTGCAAATGTTATTGTTACGTTGTCTGATTGCACATTTCTGGCTCCATCCATTCAAACGATCATTGATACGCTGGGGCACGGAACTGCATGACCGTTTTATGTTGCCGCATTTTGTCTGGGATGATATGAAGCTGGTTATTCAGGATCTGCGTCAGGCCGGTTATGAATTCGAACTGGAGTGGTTTGCTCCATTCCGGGAGTTTCGTTTCCCGCATATCGGTTCTATCCATGCTGCAGGAATACAACTGGACCTGCATACGGCACTTGAACCCTGGCATGTACTGGGTGAAGAAACAACCGGGCAGGGGACCGCTCGTTATGTAGATTCTTCCGTGGAAAGGTTGCAGGTCAGTGTCCATGGGATGGCTGGAGATCGTTATGCGGTTACTTGTAATGGTCGCAAGGTTCCTTTACGGCCAACAGGAATAAGAGGGAGTTATGTTGCCGGTGTCAGATACAAGGCCTGGCAACCCCATTCCAGCCTGCACCCCACGATTAAGGCCCATATTCCATTGGTTTTTGATATCGTTGATATCGATAATTGCCGTTCAATCGCCGGATGTACATATCATGTGTCACATCCGGGCGGGCGTAATTATGAGGTATTTCCGGTCAATGCAAATGAGGCAGAAGCAAGAAGAAATGCTCGTTTCTGGGCATATGGCAATACCCAGGGCAAGATGGAAATTCCCATGGAAGAACCTCATCCCGAACAACCTTACAGCCTGGATTTGCGTTATCCGGTTTTTTCCTGAACCTGGGTTTGTATTTCCGTTTCACTGCCGGAATAATCAAACCAGGTCTGTGTCACCTGAGTATGAATACCACCCAGGTCTACCTGCAAATCATCGATAAATTCATGTAAATTGCCTTCGAGTAGCTTGTGTACATCAATTTCACTGATTACCCGCTGTACGTGTGTGATACTGCGTAAGCAATGATCATGTTTCGGCATTCGTGTTACACACAGATTCAATTCAGACAGGCAATGTGCCACAGAACGGGGAAATTCAAGGTCCTTCATTAAAAATGTCACTACATCCTGCCCATTGACCCGGTCAAGTACATGTTGTCTGTATATTTGATAGGCACTGAGGGAACGCAGGACATTCATCCATAAAATATTGTCGTAAGTTTCCGGTATTTCAAACCGGCGTCGCAAGAGATTCATGCAACCTACATCAACGATCCTGGTCGTCATATCGGCGCGTTCCAGGTTTCTGCCGATACGTATGAAATTGTAGGCATTGCTATGGCTCATATTGCCAAATAACAAACCGGTTATCTGGTGGCAAAAATTGATGACATTATCAAGAAATTCATATTGGGCATTACGCTTGAGTGCATTCTTTACATTGTGTCTCACGAACAGATGAAATTCATTGATTTGTTCCCATGCCTCACTTGGCATTATTTCACGGGTTGTGCGTACGTTTTCCCGCAACATCCGTATTGAGCTGACAATCGAAGCAGCATTGGATTCGTCCGCCAGCATAAAACAGGCTACGTTTTTTTCATCTGCTTTGTCATACTTGCTGTAGAATTGATCATTACTGCCACTGATATCAATCAAACCTCTCCATATATGTTTAACCATGCGCGGCAGATCCAGCAAAAGACTGGCATTAACATTGATCAGGCGTGCTGTATTTTCAGTGCGTTCCAGATTACGCCCTATCCAGTACATTCTTTCTGCGACACGCGAAAGCATTATTTAACCCTTGGTTGGTGCAACAACCCAGGTATCCTTACTGCCGCCACCCTGTGATGAATTAACTACCAGCGATCCTTTTACCAGGGCAACGCGCGTTAAACCACCTGCGGTTACGTAAGTGCGGTCACCTTGTAATGTAAACGGGCGTAAATCAACATGCCGGGGTTCAATTTCTGAATCACAAAGAGTAGGAACAGTAGATAAATTGATGACTGGTTGCGCAATATAATTTCTTGGTTTTGCCTTGACCAGTTTTGCCATTTCACTACGCTGTTTTTTTGTTGAATGTGGCCCAACCAACATGCCATAACCACCCGATTCATTGGCTGGTTTCACAACCAGGTTTTCCAGATTAGCAAGAACATGTTTGCGTTCTTTTTCATTTTCACAGGAAAAGCTCGGGACATTGGGGAGTATCGGTTCTTCATCAAGATAAAAACGGATCATTTCCGGTACATAGGTATACACCACTTTATCATCGGCAACTCCAGCGCCAGGTGCGTTGGCCAGGGCCACATTACCTTTTTTCCAGGCACGAATCAGGCCTGGAACACCCAGCAGTGAATCTGGATTGAAAATTTCGGGATCGATATACAAATCATCAATTCGACGATAGATCACATCAACACGTGATAATCCTTCGGTAGTTTTCATGTATACACAATCATCTTCTCCAACGATTAAATCAGATCCTTCAACCAGTTCTGCGCCCATTTGTTGTGCCAGAAAGGCGTGTTCGAAGTAGGCCGAGTTATAAATACCCGGTGTTAACACAACTACTTCAGGATAATCCATAGGCCTGGGGGAGATGGAACTCAGGGTATCAAACAGATGTGTAGTATATTCATTCAGCGGCATGATGTTGTAATCTTCAAAAAGCTCGGGGAATATGCGTTTGGTCACTTTACGATTTTCAAGCATATAAGAAACACCTGAAGGTACACGCAGGTTGTCCTCCAGGACATACATGGTGCCGTCACTGTCCCTGACCAGATCACTCCCGCAGATATGCGCCCATACACCGAACAGCGGTTTGATTGTGCGGCACTGTTCCCTGAAATTCTTTGAGCTCTTTAATAATTCCCCGGGGATTTTTTTGTCTTTAATAATTTTTTGGTCGTTATAAATGTCATTTATAAAATGATTAAGTGCAGTAAGGCGTTGTTGCAGACCTTTTTCAATATATTTCCATTCTTTTTTGGGAATAATGCGCGGGATGATGTCGTAGGGCCATTCACGGTCGATATTTTCTCCCTCTGAATATACCGTGAAGGTAATGCCCATTGTTTTAATGGCCAGTTCCGCAGCCTGTTTGCGTTTCTGGATTTCTTCAAAACTGATTTTCCGCAGGTAATTGATCAGTTTTCCGGCACCGGGCCTGGCTTGCAGGCGCGGGTCCAGCAGTTCATCGTAATAACCGTTAACGTTGTATTTTTTTAAATCCATCATGTAATGATGTTATTCAGGTAAATTGCCTCATTTTATTTAATCACATTTGTGCCGGTCAGTCCGTTTATTTTGGGGAAGAGCCATGGTGTATATCTATATTATACTATTAGCCAACAAGTATTTGCAGAAACAAAGCTGGATAAGATATTCTGGTTCAGCTATATATTGATGTGTACCAGAGAGCGTTCCATAAACAATGAGACCCTGCCAATGAATGAATTCTCGGATCTGAAAGGTTATTTGCTTGATGGCCTGGGCCAGTTTGTACACAGTGCCAGCGCCTACCTGCCCCATCTGCTGGGCGCAATTATTCTTCTGATACTGGGGTTGGCATTTGCCTGGATTGCCAAGTGGATAATTTTACGTCTGGGCGCAGGGATAGACAGGGTAGTACATGCAATCGGCTTTGTCTCTTTGCATACGCGTCTGAAATGGCCAGTAGCCCATATTCTTGGCTGGCTGGTTTACTGGATCATTATACTTTTGTTTATCAGGGCCGCATTTGCAATTCTGAAGTTGCCTTCACTGGCTGAAGTACTCGGCAAGCTGCTTACCTATCTACCCAATTTGTTCATCGCCGGGCTTTTCATCGTCGGTGGTATCATGCTGGGCAATTTTGTCCGCAACAAGATCACAGAAAGTGCAAATGCTGCCGGATTACGTCAGGCTGGCGCCCTTGGCGGGCTGGCTCGGGCTGGCATTATTGCCCTTTCGGTGGTCATAGGCCTTGCCCAGATAGGCCTGGATGTGAAGTTGTTTGAAGGTATCCTCATTATTTTTGTTGCGGCCATCGCTGGCTCAATTGCCCTGGCGTTCGGGTTGGGTGCAGGTTCTACAGTGTCCAATATTATCTCTGCACGTTATGTGCGCAGGAATTACCAGATCGGACAGCGCATAAGTATTCAGGATATGCAGGGCAAGATACTGGAAATACTGCCAACCGGTATTGTTCTGGAAACAAAGACCGGCAAAACATTCATCCCGGCAAAAATATTTGATCAGGAAGCATCAGTATTGCTCGACAATGAATCAATCGATGACTAGAACTCGTCTGGAATATTGAAATGAGTGCTGACCCATTATCACTGCATTTTCTGGAAGTGCATCCCAAAGATGCGGCGAGAACGATGGAGCAGTTTGATCTGGAGGCTCTTGCGCATTATATGGAGAGTGTTCCGACAAAAATTGCAGCAAATGTCATCAAATACATCGTCCCTTCGATTGCTGCAGAATGCCTTAAATTAATGGCAATAGATAAATCGTCGCAAGTCATCATGCACCTCGGTGTGGAACGTGCCAGTTTGCTGCTCAGAAGAATGAAGAGCGGGATCCGCGTCCAGTTTATCAGGGCGATGTCTCCGGTGTTTTCCAATATGACAAGACTGACATTGCGTTATCCGGAAGGTACCGTGGGACAGGTGATGAACCCGCATGTTTTCAGCGTACACCAGGATATGACGGTTAATGAGGTCATCAACGTAATAAGAAATTCATCGCAACTCTGGCATAACGAGATTTTCATTACGGATGAAAAGCAGCAACTGGCGGGTATTATAGATGTCAGGCAGTTGTTGACTGCAGATTTCAATCAGCCTATGAAAATGATCATGAAACCTCCAGGTGAATGTATTCCTGCCCGCGCCAGTCTGGACAGTATCAAGAATTATCCTGACTGGAATTACAAAGAAAATTTCCCGGTGATTGATCATATGGGAGCATTTATCGGGGTATTAAGCAGGGTTTCAATGCATGAAGCCATGGCTGATGAGGAAACTCCGCAGAAACAGGAAGAGTTTACAGGTACTGCACTGGCCGTTGCAGAATTGTTTTGGGATGCCTGTGCAGATTTGCTGGCGCCTGAATATGAAAATATCAAGAAGGGGCATCAAGATGAATGAAATGAATAATACAATAGGCGAAAGCATACAAGAGGTATTATTTAACCGCTATCCGGCCGAAGCAGTGCGGCAACTGGAACAACTGCAAACGGAAAAGATGGCTGAAATTCTTGCTGGTCATCCCGTATCAAAAACTATAAAAATCTGGGAACGGATTTCCCCGCAACTCGCTGCAAAGATACTCGAGGAACTGCCCGTCGCATATGCCGCTGAATTACTCAAACAAATCGACCCCAATCGAGGTGCAAGTATCCTGTTGTCAATTATGGATGTTGAAAAAAGAGAGCAGATCATTAATTCAACAGAACCCAAGGCAGGCAGTGATTTAAGGCGAGCACTTTCCTTTGAACCCAATTCAGCCGGGGCCCTGATGGAAGCCAGGGTTATGTATTTCAGACCGGACATGACAGTTGCCGAGGTGCTGAATGTGTTACGGGCAAGACCGCGCCGGGCCTATCGCAAATTATATACGGTAGATAATGAAAACCACCTGCTCGGAATGATCGAGATTGAGGATCTTGCACTGTCTGATCACAATGCTACTTTATCTGAAATTGAAAGCGTTCCTCCGGCAGTATTGGAAGTTACAGCCGGACGTGAAGAGCTCGTCTCGGTTTTTGAAAAATACAAGGTCACTGATTTGCCGGTGATCGATTTTGAAAGGCGGTTTGTCGGTGTTGTCCGTTATCACGTGCTGCTTGAAGCAACGCTGGAAGAAAATAGTGCCGATCTGCAAACCATGGTGGGCGTGAGCAAGGATGAACGGGCCTTGTCCCCTGCCAGTTTTTCCATCAGGAAAAGATTGCCCTGGTTACAAATCAATCTGGTGACTGCCTTTATGGCAGCAGCAGTTGTTGGTGTGTTCGAGGATACCATTGCGAAATATACGGCCCTTGCTGTGTTGTTGCCTGTCGTCGCAGGGCAATCGGGTAATACCGGTGCCCAGGCACTGGCCGTAACATTGCGTGGTCTCGCCCTGAAAGAGATATACCCGCGGATGTGGTTCCGGGTCACACTCAAGGAATTTAATGCCGGTTTGGTCAACGGGCTTGCCGTTGCCATTACTACAGGAATCGGTGTCTATTTCTGGAGCCAATCACTCGGGCTGACCATGGTGATCTTTTTTGCCATGATTATGTCGATGATTATTGCTGGCGTTTCAGGTGCGGTTATTCCGATCATGCTGACAATATCAGGTCAGGATCCGGCACAATCATCCTCGATATTCCTGACGACAGTCACTGATATTGCAGGGTTTTTCAGTTTCCTGGGTATAGCTACTCTCTTTATTACGTTGTCTATTCTTTAAAACCGGCCTTTTGCTTAATGGCTTGCTTAATCTGATATCTGATTAATTTTCAGGTATACCGAGGGTTGTGTGCCCAGGCAGGGATTAATTTCAAAGCTGGAATCTAGTAACAATCAACGTTCCTGTTCTATTACATAACAACGCTGGTAGTTCTCACTGGAAGACCCATGGCTATATTGCAAACATAAAATCAATAAAAAAAACGATTGTCACAATAAAAATAATTAGTTTTACAAAAAACGATTCAAAATTTATATAGTCACCTACAAATATACTTAAGTTTAAAAAATTCATATTAATCAATTTGTTGTAAACATTTAATAGTATTTTAATGAATTTTAAAGGTTAAGATATGGGCAAGATTAAAGAACGTGAATTTACAGATTTTGATGATGATGAGTCATTACTGGAAGAAAGTGAAGCTTTGACTGAAACGGATCTTGATATAGCAGATGGAGCTGCAGATTTGCTGGAGGAAGAAATTGTGCAGAGCAGAAGAACCTGGCGTGATACGGAAAAATACAAGGAAATGCGAGAACTTTATAAAATTATAAATGACGAACTATACATAGGTTTTGATATAGAGGAATTTCTGGAAGATGAATATTGATGATGTAGAACAATCCAATACGACAAATGTTGTTTTCAGAGGTAGTGGTTCAGGAATATTTACTACAAACTACTCAAAGAATGGACAAAAGGGAAGTCATAGGTTGAAACCCGAACAGATTGATGGTGATATTACTGTTAATCCTCGTTCCGGTTCCGGGAAATCAGATGAATCACTTTCTTTACAAGATCCAGCTGCGCAGAATTCCCGCTATAAACTGCAAATGATTTACGATTAATGGCGGGAGCGTCTTTTACAAGAAACAGTTTTTTCCCTGATATATCGTCCCTGACTGTTGATTCAGGCAGATAAGCGGAACCGCCGTTCCACTTGATATAATCATATGCAATATATCCGGGCCCAAGTTTGATGTCCGGCGGCGGTATGTCAGGAAAGAGCAGTGCGTGTTCGTTCCTGAATGATGATCCCCAGTCAACGAAGATATAGCCGTTCCCGAATGCACTTTCAGGTGTCTCACCTTTAACAGAACTTACCATCATCAGTTCACAGGTGAATGATTCAACGGTGACAAGTCCCGGGGTTTGCGGGTAGTCACAGGTAAATCCCAAATCGATAGATTGATCAAGTAACCTCCGTATCAGGCTGTCACCCGACACAGTTTCTGCAACAATGGCAATATCAGGGAATTGCGTTTTAATATCTTTAAGCAAACTGACGAGGGAACTGTCCCAGAGATTTGCCAAGGCACCAATCACTAAAGGGATTTTGCCTTCATCCCGGGTGTGAATATCCAGCCGGGCCCTGTTCCATACATTCAAAATTGATTCAGCATGACGGAGAAATTTATGTCCCGCAGGAGTGAGCTGGATATTATTCCGGTCACGGTGGAAAAGTTGTACCCCCAATTCATCTTCCAGTTGCCTGATCCTGACACTGACAGTGGCCTGGGTAACAAAAAGATTTTCGGCCGCATTGCCAAAGTGGCATGTCCGGTGAACTTCCAGAAATGTCTTGAGAATATTGATATCCATTTCTGATATTATTTTACTGTTTTCCGGTTTAAATTATTTGATAATTATTGCGCCATATACATTGTTTTTGGGTTGATGAAAAGCAGAAAAATTAATGGAGCCGGTTATAAGCCTGTTGAAATCGGTGGTGTCTGTGTAAAACCAGGCAACCGGGCTGTTATTAATTTGCGTATCCCGTCACTATACACACATCCTTCCCTTACCATGCCGGTACAGGTAGTGCATGGGAAGACAGACGGACCCAGGTTATTCGTGTCCGCGGCAATACATGGAGACGAGATCAATGGTGTCGAGATCATCCGCCGCTTGCTCAAACTGGAATTGATATCAAAAATTAAAGGTACGCTGATCGCAGTACCGGTTGTCAATGTGTATGGTTTTATCAATCAATCGCGTTACCTGCCGGACCGGCGTGATTTGAACCGATCCTTCCCCGGTTCAAAATCAGGGTCACTGGCAGCACGTCTGGCACATATATTTTTGAATGAAATCGCCAGCAATGCCACGCACGGCATAGATTTACATACGGCGGCTTTTCATCGGGATAATCTGCCACATGTGCGCGCTTTTCTGGATGATGAGGAAACCAGGCGTATAGCGCATGCTTTTTCAACCCCGGTCATTCTGAATACCTCACTGACTGAAGGCTCCCTGCGCAAATCACTCAAGGGGATGAATATCCCCGTGATTGTTTATGAAGCAGGCGAGGCATTACGCTTTAATGAATTTGCCATTTGTGCGGGTGTGAATGGTATCGTTTCTGTCATGCGTGAACTTGGCATGTTACCAGAATCAAAATCATGCCAAATGACAAAACCCCTGATTGCAAAATCCAGTGTCTGGGTGCGTGCTGAACACAGTGGCATATTCAGAAATTCCATTCCATTGGGTGCTGTTATGAAAAAAGGCCAGGTGCTTGGTGTGATCACTGATCAATTTGGTGTGTATCAGGAGACCGTTCGTTCAAGTATCTCCGGGATCGTCATTGGCCGCACCAATATGCCACTGGTGCACGAAGGCGAAGCCCTGTTTCATATTGCGCGGAGCGGAAAAACCAGTTCATTTGTAAATACCCTGGAAGTATTTCAGCAGGAAATTGCATCCGGAGAACGATAAAAATCTCCTGCTGTGCTGCCATTGATCTGATATCAGATCGATACATCGTTAAATTGAATTTTCCAGTGCCTGGATACGTTCTTCGATAGGCGGATGCGTCATGAATAACCTTTTGATGCCGCTGCCTATCCCGCCGGATATACCTGAAGTTGCCATTGAATCCGGTAACTGACTGGGGATTTTGCCTTTTTGTAACCGGTTTAATGCGCCAATCATCTTGTTTTTGCCGGCCAGTTGTGCACCGCCTGCATCAGCCCTGAACTCACGCTGCCTCGAGAACCACATGACGATGATACTGGCCAGTATCCCGAGAACCAGTTGCGCAATAATTACAGTGATCCAGAATCCGGGACCATGCCCACGTTGTACCTTGAAAATCAGACGGTCGACGAGAAAACCAATCACCCGTGAGAAGAAAATAACAAAGGTATTGACGACACCCTGGATGAGCGTAAGGGTAATCATGTCACCATTGGCGATATGACTGACCTCATGTCCCAATACGGCCTCAAGTTCATCTCTGGACATCTGTTCAAGTATGCCTGTACTCACTGCCACAAGTGCGTGATTACGATTTGCTCCTGTGGCAAATGCATTCATGTCCGGAGATGGGTAGATAGCGACTTCCGGCATACCGATCCCCGCCATTTGTGCCTGTCTCTGGACGGTAGAAACCAGCCATCTTTCAGTTTCGTTTTGCGGAGTACCAATTATGACATGTGCACCGGTTGAACGTTTCGCTACCCACTTGGATATGAGTAATGAAAAGATGGAACCACTCATGCCGAACAGGGCAGCAAAGACCAGCAGGGCGGTCAGGTCCAGTTCTGTTCCCTGTTCTTTCAGAATGCCCTGAAAACCGAGCAACTGGAACACGATACTTATAACCAGTATCACTGCCAGGTTGGTAGCAAGAAATAATGCGATACGTTTCATTTTTTCACCATGTGATAAGGTTTAATTAACTTGTTAATCCGAAATACAAAACATTTTGAATTATATTATTGAGAACACGAATTTGACCTCAAGATTTGAATAAGTTCTCATATTCTTTTTCTGTAGCCGGCAAGATAACGAATGGCATCTTCCAACGCTGCCAGACTGTGTGCCGGTGCAAACCGGTCAATGTGAGGCGCAGCAAACTGCATGAATGTTTCATCCGGTGCAAATCCGTCCCGTCCGAGCATCGGGTTCAACCAGATGATTTGCCGTGCACGTGATTTGATATTTTCAAGTTCAGACCCTAATTGCTTTGGATCATTGGTATCAAAACCATCACTGAGAATCATAATAATAGAGTCGTGACGTACTGCCTGTCTGGCATGGTGTTTATTAAAATACGCAAGAGAATCGGCAATACAGGTACCGCCCAGCCACAGGTGATTACTGGCTTCAAGACGTGATCTCATGATTTCAAGCGATCTTTCCCGGTAAAGACCGGTGACACAAAACAGGCGGGTATGAAATGCAAAAGCTTCACTTGCCGGAAAGGCCCTGACTATTCCCCGGGCAAAGCGAAACAGTAATGGATTATTCCATGCCATGGAATGTGATACATCATGCAGTATGATGATGTGCGGTGGTTCACGCCGCCGTTGTGTGTATGCCGGTTTGACCGGCAGCCCGCCAAATTTCAGATTACTCCTCAAACTTTTGCGTATATCGATTTTATCACCATGTGTTGTAATCACGCGCCGCCGTTTTAATTTTTTCCGTAACAGCAGTGCCAGCCGTTCAGCTTGTCTTTCTGCCTCACGGGCTGCCCGGGCATCATTTAAAAAACGGAAATCAGCCTTCGAAATAGTACGTTGGCGTCCCGCTCCGGCGCCCGATATATCAGCGGATTCCATCAGTTTATCTATATGTTCCTTGCTGCTGCCACCAATACCGGCAATACCGCCCCGGCGTTGCCGGACATATATACTTGCCATCATGCTGGATTCATTTTTTTTAATTCGATAAGGAAACCAGTAAGCAGAAAACAATTCATCGAACCGTTGCCATTCAGCATGATCCCGGCATGTTAATGACCGTATGATATGCCGTGAGAGCGATTCATCAGGGTTATACGAACTGTTCAGCATAGTCATGCTGTCAATGGTTTCCTGTATACCAATCACAAAACCTTCATGACGAAGATGATGGATAAATCCTATAAGGCGGCTGTCGGGGGGCTGTATGTTCAAAGAACTGCATCAACCAGACGGTTAATCAGTGTCCGGGCAAATATTGTCATGTCGTCCTGTGTTTTTAAAAGGCAGGCACGAGTCTGATAAATAATATCAATATTATTTTTCAGATCATTAACTCCCAAACCCAATAATGCGGCTGACCAGTCCAGTGTTTCAGCAACACCGGGGCGTTTACGTAACTCGGATTCACGTAATGCCTGGACAAAACTGACGATCTGTTTTGACAGATTTGTTTCAATCCCCGGTATTCTGCTGCGCACTATTAACAGTTCCTTTTCCGGATCGGGATAATCCAGATAATGATAAAGACACCGGCGGCGCAGGGCATCGCTTAATTCACGTGTGCCATTTGAGGTCAATACAACACGTGGAACAGACAACGCATGAATAGTCCCCAGTTCAGGAATAGTGATCTGAAAATCCGAAAGCAATTCCAGCAGAAATGCTTCAAATGCCTCATCAGTTCGATCGATCTCATCAATCAGCAGGACGGGAGGTGTCTTCTGGCGTATGGCCTTCAAGAGCGGCCGTTCAAGCAGATATTCCTCATTGAATATATGCGCTTCACGTTGATCCAGCGATTCCTTGCTGCCCTCCAGTAGTTTGATGGACAACAACTGATGGGTGTAATTCCATTCATAAACAGCGTTGTTGGCATCCAGCCCATCATAACATTGCAGACGTATGAGACTACAATCGTATATTTTTGCCAATACCTTGGCGATTTCGGTTTTACCAACACCGGCTTCTCCTTCTACAAGCAGGGGACGGCCAAGTTGTTCCATCAATACCAGAGTAGTGACCAGATCCTTATCTGCAATATATCCCGCGTTACTGAGCTTGAGCTGTAATGTCTCAATTAAATTCTTCATGGCTGAATGATGCATTAGCACAGACGAAAAATAAATCTTAAATGGTTGTGACATACCGGTTAACACACTTGACATCATCATCATTCTAAATGATAATAATTCTCATTAATAAATATGACAATATTAAATCAGATATAACTAATCATTATTAATCAAAATGTTATACAATATTATGAAACAAGGATATCGAAAGATAAATACCAAACGAGGCATTTATTTTGTGGCCTGGAGACCGGAGGATGTCACTCAGTTATTGATTGACGAAAAACTGGCGCCGGCTGACCTGCTCACAAGCGAATCACGGGAAACCCATCATCTGATACGGGATCTTTATCTGCTGGCTTGTGCGGGAACCCTGAATGGCCGTCATCGTAATAGTATGGGTATGCTGACCCGGTATGCACGTAAATTACGCTCTTCATTATATACAAGGCAGTAACACAATCGAGGTGATAACCATGTATGAGCAGAACAAAAATAATCGGGATGCAAGTGAACCGGAACAACCGACGCTGGATGTATTGCAGGCCGGGTTGTTTTATCTCATGACGCACTATACGTTCCGTCAGTGTCCCAGGATTGCAGACAAAATAGTCGAACATCTGGTTATGCTCTGCAATCATCCCCAGATAGTTCTCATGCCATCACAAAATCACCTGTTCGCAAAAATGATCAATATCTGGCGGGCCAGGCAGTTCGACAATAAATCGAGCGTTGATCCGATTAGGCTGCATTGATCCGGAATTATTCAATTGATTATTCACGCGCAAATCATCTTGCATGTGTTGAAACCGGGTGCTATACAATCAGGGACTGTAATCTATAAAACTCAATATTAAAAAATTAAGGACCAATCAAAATGAGCGCAGTCCCTCTGGAATTTAATGATCTGCTCTGGAGCAGTGATGAAATTATTGCCAGCCGCTATGAAAAAAGTGCCTGTGCCCTGATTGCAGTAAAACAGATACTGGAAAAATATCTGCCTCTTGCAGGAAAAGAACAATCTTTTCTGAAACAATATCAATACTGCATGGAAGTTGATCAGGAAATATTTTTGAAAGTATGGACAGATCCAACAGCATATTACTGGGTTCGTCTCGCTTATCAATTTCTGGCAAATCATCAATCCGGTGCAGCGTTGGATGGACTTGCTACACGTTATTGCGAGTATTACAGCTTCAACTCTTCTGCAGATGCGCTGGAATACCATCTGCAACAATTCAATCGCTTTACTCTCGCCCTGCATTTCCTTGCTGGAACGGATTGTAAATTCGATGAACCTCTATCGGTATTGTTGCCATTTGCCATACCGGCCACGCAAATATCAATCGGTATCAATGGAAAAGGCGATATTCTGGCAATCAGCAAAGGAATTCTGTCACTGCAAATTGATGATGAAATAATTCCGGTAAAGCTGGAACCCGGGACATATAACGGAATAACCGTTAATAAATGTCCTGTTACCAAATCTGCGGATTTTGAATTACGTCTTCATCCGCATGCTTTCAATAATCTGCCCGGCCTGACATTTACCGATCCTGTACTTGCAGCATCGCTGGATTTCCAGCAAGAACATGCCGGACTTGTCGGGCAGACACTGGAAAAAATACAACGTTATTCGCCCCGCAATTATAAACAGTTCACGGAAATGATTCGCTATATTGCCCTGAAAAACATGAAGACCGGAGATTATACCAATCTCAGTCATTCAGAACTGCCGGGCACCTTTGTTGCGTCCATGGTGAATAATCCTTATATGCTGGCTGAGACCTTTATTCATGAATTGCATCATAACCGGCTTTTTTTTGTGGAAGAGAAGGGCCCGTTTTTCGGTACTGAAAAAGTACATCCATTAAATGTACTTGAATTCTATTCACCATGGCGCAATGACCTGCGCTCGCTGCATGGTATCTTTCATGCCGTTTATGTGTATATCCCGGTAACTGAATACTGGTTATCCATAATAGGTGCTGACGATACAGATGAGATGCTGGCCGATTTTGCCTGGCAGAGATTAATTATCATGATCCTGCAACTCAGGATTGGATTACTGCAATTGCAGAGCTTTGCTGAATTGACAGATTATGGACGTGCTGTCCTGGAGAATATGTTTCAGCCAGTATCAAAAATGGAAAGGAAAATTGAGGAACTGAAGAAATCCAGACCTGATACACCGGTTATGACCAAATTCTTTTCCGAAGAAGGATCTCTTGAACTGCAGATCAGCAAGATCACAAATCAACCATTGACGGCAGTGGAATATGTCCGGGAGCATGTAACGTTGTATGCACCGCAAGATCAACAGAAAGTGATATTTAACGAACTGATATCCGGTAATATTTAAGGAAGTTCTGATTAAGTTGTTTGTGTCATTTCGAGTGCAGCGAGAAATCTCATGGTTCATTGTTTTTTATTTGGTATTTATAACCACAGATTTCTCCCTACAGTCGAAATGACAACTTAATTAGAGCTTCTTTAATCAGGATAACACCTGAGCCAGTTTCATAATTCAGCTTTGCAGGCGGATCTTTACATTGGAATCAATATTCAGTTGCAGCAGACGTTTGTGAAAAGCATTTACAAAAAATGTTTGTACAGGTTCTCTCAAAATTCCACCGGCATCTTTTCTGTGGGTAATATGGGGGTTAGTGTTGATCTCCCACACAAGTATGCGGTTATTTGATACTGTAAAATCAATCCGCCCATAATCAATACGTGCGATACGGAATATACGGCCGATTTCTTCACGGTACGGGTTTGATTCTACAAAATTTCTTTCTTCTGCAAGTGCGGTTTCATCAAGTTTGCCTGGAACCTTCAACATCCATTTTTCACCCTGGAATAAATGCCGTGCTATCACTTCACCATCTACATAAAAGTGTGAATATTTGCGGTAGGTTCCTGTCTCATCAGCGGTATTGATATATTCGATTATCATCATTGATTCACGGTTCATACCCTGTGCTTCCAGCTCGTAAATTGCAGCAAGCAGTTCATCTTTGTCATGCAGCAATGGTGATCTGCTGCCCTTATGGTCGTTTTCAAAACGTATGAATACCGGATATCTTTCCGGCATACGCACTTCCGTTAATTTATACACATTAAAGGGATTGATGCCCTGTTCATACAGGGTGCGCAGCAATTCATAACGGCGCATGCCACGGATTGGGTCATTGAGCAGCAGGACCTCTTGCCCTGAATTCCTGATCGTTGACCAGGCTTTCGCGGCAAGTTCTGTTTCCGCCGGTGTCAGTCTTTCAAGATCGGAGAAGATATACATCCCCGCTTTGACAGAAGTAGAATTAAACAACCTGTCATACGTCATAGGCTGGATGATATGCGCCAGCGGTTTACCACGCCATGCGAGGTGGTTTTTGATGGGCATATCTACTTTGTAGAAATAATAAATCAACGCAGTTCACTCATGATTTAATTCCGTGCATGTTTGATCGATGGATAATATAATCTATCTTATTGATAACAATATTATATTTTATTTCATGGCAATGGTTGACATCCGGCATGTAAGGTAGTTTACTTGCTACAGGTGATAATTTCATGTTTACAAACGAATAACAGACCAGATAATTCCAGGAGAAGCAAACATGTACAAGACAGACAAACCTCTCGACATCAGCAAGCTGGAGCAGGGGCAGTCCAATGAACTGCAACAATTAACGCAAGGCCTGCAAGGGCAATGCAAGAAGGATTTATCCGGTAATACACTGTGGACGCAGGAATTCACAGCTTGTGACAAGCCCGGTAAATTGCAGACATGAAAAAAACCAATACATTCAGTCAATATCAGCAAACAGCAAAACTGAAAAGAAACGGCCTGAAGATCTCTCAAGATTGATAGAAGGACTGGAAACAAACCCTCCTCTAAAAAGCCGGGGCACATTTTTATGGACACGGGAATTTGCCGCCTCTGGCAAGAACTGTGCTGTAGTCGGGGTTCACGAACCGCTTTGGACAGAGAAATTACCTACATGTGATAAATCCGGAAAAATCACAAATTAATATTTTTTATGATTTTATGGGCCTAGAACCTTAAGGAGAAAAAGCCATGCACAAAACAAAAAAACAGATAAACATAAATACTCTTGAGCAGAGCCAGACAGATGAATTGGCACACCTGGCAAGAGGCTTGGAAGCGAATGGATGTAACAATAACGGGATAGTAGAGTGGCCAGTAGAATTTGCTGCCAGTGGTAAGGTGCTAACTCAGATTGATTCAACTATTGATGCGGACCTATGGACGCAGAAGATGGCTTCATCTGATAAATCCGGCAAGCAGTTATAAACCGGGGGAAAGCATCCGGATTAAGTAATTGAGTATAATCAGATTATAAACTGGTTCATACCAGTGACAAATTAAGTTACATAATTAAATTTTCAAATTGAAAGCCCGGCCAATCCTTTGTCCGGGCGTTGTATTTTCAGCCATTTAATTATTGAATAAAATGACAGCACAATCACATCTTGATACAAAAAATTTCACAGTTGCCACATTGTATAAATTCGTGCACTTGCCGGATTTCAGGGAATTACGTGTTCCGCTGCTTGAACAGTGTAAAAAATGTGGCATCAAGGGTACATTCTTGCTCGCGAAAGAAGGTATCAATGGGACCATCGCAGGATCACACAACGGTATTGATACAATCCTGAATTATCTTAAATCCGATACACGTTTTTCTGATCTGGAACATAAAGAATCCTTTGTTGATACCACGCCGTTCTACCGTATGAAGGTCAAACTCAAAAAAGAAATCGTTACCATGGGCAAGCCGGAGATCGATCCAAGGCATAAAGTGGGCAAGCAGGTAAGTACAGAGGAATGGAATGAATTGCTCGCAGATCCGGGAGTGTTTGTCATTGATACACGCAACCAGTATGAATATGAGATTGGCACATTCAAATATGCCATTTCACCCAATACCAGCACATTCAGTGAATTTCCTGAGTATGTGGCAAAGTCACTGGACCCTGAGAAACACAAGAAAATTGCGATGTTCTGTACCGGCGGAATCCGTTGTGAAAAAGCCACTTCATATCTGCTGAGACATGGTTTTAACGAGGTATATCACCTGAATGGCGGGATACTCAAATATCTTGAAGAAGTGAAACCTGAAGAAAATCTGTGGGAAGGTGAGTGTTTTGTGTTTGATGGGCGGGTGGCGGTTGATAAAAATCTTGAAAAAGGCGTCCATGAAATGTGCTATTCCTGCCGTA
>MGYU01000018.1 GCA_001801885.1 Gammaproteobacteria bacterium RIFCSPLOWO2_12_47_11 | reverse complement strand
CGTCTGGTTATACCGCTGGCTGGCCTTCCGCTTCATGCTGCTGGGCGGCATCGTCAAGATTGCCAGTGCCGATCCCACCTGGGACAACCTCACTGCCCTCAGCTACCATTTTGAAACGCAACCCTTGCCCACAACCCTGGCCTGGTATGGACATCATCTGCCTGAGACAGTCTTGATGGGCCTGACTGCCGCGACATTGTTGGTTGAATTGTTATTGCCGTTTTTTATCTTCCTGACCCGCAATTTCCGGTTGCTGGCGGCCTTTGGTTTCATCCTGTTGCAAGTTGCGATCATCCTCACCGGTAATTACAACTACTTCAACCTGCTGACCCTCACCTTTTGCCTGTTTCTTTTCGATGATGCCGCTATACGCTGGATGTTTCCACGCAAACTGATTGAGCGCAATACCTTGAAAAATATTTCCCGGCCCGTGACGCGCACCGGTTTTGTCTCTGCTGCTGTTCTTGCAACCGTTATTCTCTCTGCAAGCACGGCGTTGTTATGGCGGTTTTTCAATCCAACGGAATTACCCGTGGTCAGCAGCGTGGCGCGTTTCGTTGCACCGTTAAACATCGTGAATAACTACGGTCCTTTTTCCGTGATGACGACTGTTCGTAATGAGATCATCATTGAAGGTTCCGATGATAGAAAATACTGGCATGAATACAAATTCAAATACAAACCGGGTGATCTGCACAAACGGCCGCAGTGGATCATCCCGCACCAGCCCCGGCTGGACTGGCAGATGTGGTTTGCCGTTTATGGATCTGTTGATAATCACCCCTGGTTCAGGAATCTCTCATACCGGTTGCTGCAGAACAGCCCCGAGGTGATCCGCCTGCTCGCTCATAACCCTTTTCCGGAACAACCACCCGAATATGTAAGAGCGCTGGTGTATGAATATCATTTCAGTAACAGGGAACAATTAAAAAATGAAGGACTGTGGTGGACGCGTGAGTTTGCGGGGATTTATCAGCACGCGGCAAAATTGCCGGATGATTAAACAGCCAGATTGCTTCGGCCGGGGCCTCGCAATGACTTCACAACAGGTCATCGCGAGCTCACATCGTAAGCGTGGCGATCTCAAGGAAACCCTCCGCTTGATGGGGGATGGTAAATATAGGTATATAAACACCCTCCCCTCAATCCCCTCCCATCCAGGGAGGGGAAGCATTGGATTGCTTCGGTTATGACCTGAAATGAGGCAGGATGAATGACGATAACTTAAACATTACATCTTTTGAAAATGCAGTCGAATTCCAGCAGGCTCATGTCCAATTTGTCATGTGCCAATGGATAGATGTCCGTAACTTCATAACCCAGGTGATCAATGTACTGCAAGGATTCAACGTGTGTTGGCATACCCGCATAAATGGCCT
Organism: Gammaproteobacteria bacterium RIFCSPLOWO2_12_47_11; assembly: GCA_001801885.1. Lineage (GTDB taxonomy): Bacteria > Pseudomonadota > Gammaproteobacteria > Eutrophobiales > Eutrophobiaceae > 2-02-FULL-47-50. The sequence continues at coordinate 47,561 of MGYU01000018.1, read as the reverse complement.
TGCACGAAATCTCCGATTGCAATCCGAAGACATGACGTAATGATTGTTGTGCCCCTTTCAATACTTCCAGATCAAATCCCTGGGTATCCAGTTTCAGAAAGATTCGTGGATTATTAATGCTGACAATGCCATTAAAGATATCGTCCAGTCTTTTTACTTCCACACGCTGAGTGCGGCTGACCTTGGCGGATTCATTGAACCGGTGAACTGAATACTCGTTGGGTTTAAGAAATGATGAAAAAACATTTTTATTGGTGATATTGATATCCAGCGTTTTTTCTTCATTACCCAAAGCAAAATTATGGACTACCCAATTCTTGTTTTCATGTTTTTTCAGATGTTCAAAACATTCCATAATTGGTTCAAAGGATATAATCTGTCCCTGATAACCGGCACGACGAAGATTACTTGCAAACTGGCCCATATTAGCACCCACATCCAGCACGCAATTGATATCAAGTTGTTTAAATAATGCTATCAAATGAGCATTAATGTCCCGATAAGCTAACTGACTTGTCCTGACAAATTCATAGCCGAAGTACCTGGCTATTTTCTTATGCAGTGTTAATTTCACCTGATTGAAATCTCTATAAAATAATCTATGGAACCTCTGATTAAGTATCTTCACCGTCATGCTGGTGAAAACGACCCACAGGATGTGGGAAATGTCGCGAGAGGACAGGAAGTCCGTAGCGACCAGCATCCAGTAAACAATTACCCCCATCCTACCTTGGAAGGGGATTCTGGCATGCGCCAGAATGACGACTCAAAAGATTATTGGGACTTAATCAGAGCTTCCCTATATAGGTCACATAATCCGTATTATTCCGTCATAGCCCCTTGGAGACAATTAATATTTGTGGGATGATCGCGAACCTGAATGTAATCCCTGGTCTAAGTAATCAACGTTTAACCGAATGAGGCCCACATGAAAAAAGTTTTTCTTTCCTTTTTGATCGCACTTTTCTCCCTGTCAACAGCCTCCGCATGGGCGGCCGCTGAACTCAATACCGAAAAACAGAAACTCAGTTACGCCCTGGGCGCCTACTTTAGCCAGGGGATATCGCAACAGGGTGTGGACATGGACATCCCTGCATTTATGCAGGCCGTGGAAGACGTATTAAACAAGGCCGAGCTCAAACTCAGCGATGAAGAATTACAGGCAGTTTTGACACAGTATCAGGAAAAACTGGCCAATGAACGCAATGCTTCTGCCAATAACAACAAGGCTGCCGGTGAAAATTTTCTGGCAGAAAACAGGAAAAAAGAGGGGGTGACCACCCTGCCGAATGGCATTCAGTATAAAGTCCTCAAGGAAGGCACTGGCCCCAAACCGAAAAGCGACAGTGAAGTAAAGGTGCATTATCACGGTACACATATTAATGGAGAGGTCTTTGACAGCTCCTATGATCGTGGAGAACCTATCTCATTATCACTGGCCCAGGTCATCAAGGGATGGCAGGAGGCCCTGCCGCTGATGAGCGTGGGATCAAAATACCAGTTTTACATCCCTGCCGAACTGGCTTATGGCGATCGTGGGGCCGGTACTTCCATTGGTCCCAATGAGGCGCTGGTATTTGATATCGAGTTGCTGGGTATCAACTGACGGATCATCTGGCAGTAAGACTGCCGTATTAATCATTAAGCTGGGCCGAACCTGGATGGCGTGCCGCCTCCAGTACAGTTGCTATACCCAGGGCAACAACATCCGGCTGTTCCAGCTGAATCAGATGTCCACTGTTGGCGGCAAAGATTTGCATACCTTCGGGGCTCAATCCGGCCATTTCCTTTTGCATTTGTTGCCATATAGATTCCAGCATTTCCCCATAAGGATCATCGGGCCACACATGTTTGCCTCGGGTAATCACGACCAGCGGCACATCAGGCAATGGACCCGCGGCGATTACCTGCTGACCACTGATAGCAAAATTGACCGATTCGCGCCGGTGGGTTTGATACATCTTCCGCAATGACAGTATTCGCATGGCTTTGTAACGTACATCTTCCGGATACAAGTCAAATGTAGACTGCCCCTGGTAATATGTAACTACATCTTTAGTCTTCAATTTTTCCCTGACTGCGGGTAGTTCCGGCAAACGATCTGACTGTTCAGGATGTGATGAATCTACCAGGACCAATCCTGCTGTTTCTGCCGGATAGACTTTTGCAAAGTACTGCATGTTATATCCACCAAAAGAATGGCCTACCAGGATATAAGGTGTGGGAATCCCGGCCTCCTGCAAGAGTGTGTGCAATTCCTCAACTATCTGATCTGTGGTCCGCGGAGACGGACCGGGATCACTCCAGCCATATCCGGCGCGGTCATAGGCACAAACCCTGACCTGTTTGGATAACAACCGTTGTACGGGGATCCATTCCAGCGAAAACCCGCCTATCCCCGAATCAAGAATGACGGCAGGTCCTGTGCCGTTCCCTTCACAAAAGATATGTAACTTGTACCCACCCAGATCGATTAATTGCCCGGGTGGCGTGATCCATTCATCACCCTCGTCCGCATGAACAGGAAATAATACACAGTTGATAAAAAGGCCGAGAATCAATGTAATCTTATTATTCAAGATTTTTATATCCTCATGGAATCTGTATATTTTCTGTAATTATCAATACTGGGAGCCACATATTATTTATTGGTTCCACTGCTGTCACAGCACTATGACATCATCAGAACCGTAATCTCCCGTCTCTATTGGGTGGTACGGGATTCTGCTGATGGGTTTATTCCAGTATAGACCACGCGCCATATTCGTCCCTGGACAGAATCCGCAATATAAAGTGAACCCTCCGGCCCGATGGCCAATCCTGTTGGCCGGTAATCGGCATCCTCCGGTATCTTGACTTCCTTTACCCCGGCAAAACCATCTGCAAATACCTCCCAATCTCCCGCAGGTACTCCGTCTTTGAAAGGAACAAACACGACCTGATAACCCACTTGTTCAAAAGGATCACGATTATAGGAACCATGAAAAGCAATGAAGGCGCCATGTTGATAGTGCCCGGGAAACTGCTTTCCGGTATAAAATTTCAGATCATTCGGCCCAAAATGTGCCGGAAAAGCAATAAGTGGCGGGGGATACTCTTCACATCGACTTGTGTTCACACCATCACCACCATATTCCGGTGCCACAACTCTTTTACTCCGTACCGGATCAAAATAACAATAAGGCCAGCCATATTCGCCTGAATCATCGACCATCATAAACTCTTCGGCCGGCAACCAGGCATCATCCTTAAGACTATAGATATCAGGCCAGATTTCATGCAGATGATCACGGCCATGCTGTACCACGTAAAGACGTTTATCTGCAGGGTGCCAGTCGATTGCATACGCATTACGTATGCCGCTGGCATAATGATAGCCATCTGCTTGCTGACTCTGATTTAATTTATCCAGTGAAAACCGCCAGACTCCGGCGTGGTTTTGCAACTCCGTGCAGGGTTCAAGGCCGGGGCTTCCTGCCGTTTCTTCATCCTGCTGGCAGGCATTTGTGATTGCACCGATATTGACATAAAGCTGGTTATCATCATCAATAGCAAATGGTTTGCCCGCATGTGGTCCCTGCGCAGGTAAATCACGTACAAGAACCTGTGGCGGCAGTTCGGGTATGAGTTTTTGACCCAGGGTATAACGATAAATATCAGTATCAGAGGCAAAATAGAGGAAACCATTCTTTATCTTTATCCCCATACCCGGAATGTCAATGAACTTTTCCAGTAAGTCCATTTTGCCATCCTTGTCAGTATCACGCAAAGCAATGATCCCGCCCAGATTCAGGCGGTGGTTTCTCAGTGCTACATAAATATCGCCATTATCATTAACAGCGAGATGTCTGATGAAGCCCAGGCTGTCGGCTACGACACCGGCACAAAAACCTTCCGGTAACTCCAGACTGCCATTATCTTTGTCACAGAACCGCGCAATACCGGAAACAGGCTCGTCTGATGTATAATGCCCGCCTTTATCACTGTCGCATGACGTGACAAACAGGCCCAACAAAATGATGGGGAAACAGACATTGCGTTCGTATACTGTCGGCATTGATTATTTTCCAGTGAAAATATGGCAAAATATTTCAGGCTTATAAAACTTCATGGCTGGGTGCTTATCTAAATACCAGTAATTAAATAATTGATACCCTGATTGCATATTGCAGGAATTTAACCTTTATAACCCGGAAATCAACTAAACCAGATTGACGAATTTTTCGCATTACATGATCTATCATAGCAAACAATCGGCCAGCACGATCCTGCGTATGATCGGCATTGCTGTTCTGTGTCTGACTATCAGCAACAGTCTGTATGCTGACATTAATGCCGATGAGCAATTCCGGCTTGGTCAAAATTACTATAGTGCGGGGGATTATGAGGCTGCGATCAGTGCATTTACCGAAGCAGCTGTGACTGCGCCGGATATTTCGTCATATCATCACTGGCTGGGCCGGAGTTACGGCCAGTTGGCCCGGAATTCAGGGCTGTTCAGGGCGTATAGTCTGTCTCAAAAAACACGGCAGTCTCTGGAACGGGCCGTAGAACTTGACCATGAAAATGCAGCAGCCCTGACTGATCTGATGGAATTTTATGAACAGGCCCCGTCTTTTCTGGGCGGCGGGCAAGAAAAGGCCGAAGATATTCGCAAGCGTCTGTCAGAACTGGAAATTCAGTCTGATAACACTGAATGATGAATTTACCTGAAATTATACTTTGCTGATTTCCAATATTGCACAATATATCTGATACTTACGTTGATACAATATATAATCGTTTACAAATCCACAAACCCTGAATCCAATTGACTACTAGCCTAAATTTCCGTATTTCCGGCAAATTGACCATCAATCGCATACTGTGCTGTCTGGTCCTCGGCCTGCTGTTCCATGGTTTATATGCGGATATTCCATCAGTTTCTGATGACAGTCTTGTTTCTGCTGAAAGGCACCGGCGGACCACTGAAATAATCACTCATATTATCAGCAGCTATCATTACAAGAACAAACCACTGGATGATGCCCTGTCTTCCGCTATCCTGGATCGTTATCTTGACAGCCTTGATCCAAACAGAAGTTATTTTCTGGCAAGTGATATCCGGACATTTGAAAAATACCGGAACACACTGGATGACGCCCTGGACAAGCAGGACATAACTCCGGCATTCGAGATTTTCAGAATATATCGCAAACGCGTTGATGAGCGTGTGACCTTCTCCGTTAATCTGCTGGAGGAGGATTTTTACTTCAACAAGGATGAAGATTATATTTTTGATCGCCGTGACCTGGCCTGGCCTGCCACGGATGCTGAAATGAATGATATCTGGCGGCAACGCGTTAAAAATGACATTCTGAATCTGATACTTGCAAACAAAAAACAGGATGAATACAAGAGCACTCTGCACAAGCGTTATGAAAGGATACGTACCAGCACCTACCAACTGGATGCCAACGATATATTCCAGACTTTTATCAATGCCTATACGACATCGATAGAACCCCATACAGCTTATTTCTCACCACGCACATCCGAAAATTTTGATATCAGCATGCGGCTTTCACTGGAAGGGATAGGCGCTGTCCTGAGCAGCGACAATGATTATACTGTTATACAACAAATCATTCCGGGCGGGCCTGCCGATCTCAGCAAACAACTGCATAAAGATGACAAAATAGTTGGTGTCGCCCAGGGCGAAACCGGTGAGATTGTCGATGTCATTGGCTGGCGCCTTGATGATGTAGTTGATCTTATCCGTGGCCCGAAGGATACCGTGTTGCGTCTGGAATTCCTGCCAAAGGATGTCGGCCCTGAAGGTCCACACCGGATTGTTACCCTGGTTCGCAACAAAATAAAACTGGAAGAACAGGCGGCCAAATCTTCAATTATTGATCTGGATGATAACAACCGCATTGGCGTAATCAAATTACCCACCTTCTATGTTGATTTTGCTGCACAATCCAAAGGCGACAAGGATTACAAGAGCACTACGCATGACGTGCGCAAACTCATCAGGGACCTGCAGAAAGAAAATATAAAGGGAATGGTAATGGATCTGAGAGGCAATGGTGGCGGATCATTGTCTGAGGCGCTGGAATTAACCGGTCTGTTTATTGAAGAAGGCCCCATCGTGCAAACCAGGGATTCATCCAGTCTGGTCGAAATTAATTATGATCCGGATCCGGGCATTGAATACAACGGGCCACTGGCAGTATTGGTTGACAGAAACAGCGCCTCTGCCTCGGAAATATTTGCCGGGGCAATCCAGGACTATCAACGCGGTATCGTAATAGGCGAACCTACATTCGGCAAAGGTACTGTGCAGAATATTGTTGATTTGAACCGGTTTGTCCGTAATTCGGAAGATGATCACGGACGTTTGAAAACCACCATAGCCCAGTTCTTCCGGATCAGCGGCGGCAGTAATCAATTTAAAGGTGTCGTACCCGATATTATTTTCCCGACAGCAAAAGATACGTCCAAATATGGTGAACGTTCTCTTGATAATGCATTGCCTTGGGACCAGGTCAAACCTGCTGAATATGTCAAGGTTAATGCCCCGGTAGACAAATTTCCCCTGGCTTATGACAAACACAGGGCCCGTATAAAAACTGACCGGGCATTCCAGCTTTTGCTGGAAGAACGGAATTTCATTGAAGCGGCAAATGAAAGAAAGAGTCTGAGCCTGTTGCAATCAAAACGGGAAGATGAACGGGATCAACTGGCCCGGACCAAACGTAATTTACAAAATGAGATCAGGCTGGCTCAGGGACTCCAACCCATTCCTGAAAATACTGACATGGAAGAATTTGAAACTGATAATGAAGAAATTGATGAAATGAAAAATGATATTTTATTGAATGAAACAGCGAATATTCTTTATGATCTGATGAACATCGGCAGAATGGAAACACGTGAGCTACAGGCTATTCAACAGGACAAACCGGAAGCGATAAACAACCTCTGATTAATTCATCGGAGTTTTCGTAATAACAACAATTTCCACAAAGGAGTCAATATAAACAAAATCCCTGTTACCCTGATCGAGGGCGATGGTATTGGCCCTGAGATTGTCGATGCAACTGTCAAGGTACTGCATGCAGCAGGCGCTCCGTTTGAATGGCAGCGATTCAAGGCCGGTATGTCGGCCTTCGAGGAATTTGGCGATCCACTTCCAAAAACTACACTGGACAATATCCGCAAGACAAAACTTGCACTCAAGGCCCCATTAACGACTCCCGTTGGCAAAGGATTCCGCTCAGCAACGGTTCGCATGCGCGAGGAATTCCATCTTTATGCCAACGTCAGACCGGCAATTACATTTATTCACGGTGGCAGGTTCGACAACATCGATCTGGTCATGATACGTGAAAATACTGAAGGGCTTTATGTCGGTGTTGAACACTACATCCCTATTGATGACGACCCAAGGGCGGTTGCGGAAGCCTCAGGCATTATTACCCGCAGCGGTTGCCGCAGGATTGCCGAATTTGCATTCGATTATGCCGTCAAACACAACCGCAAGAAAGTAACCATCGTCCACAAGGCGAATATACTCAAGATATTGACCGGCCTGTTTCTTGAGACAACTCTCGAAATTGGCAAGGCCTATGAATCAAAACTGATCATCGAGGATCGGATTGTGGATAATACCGCCATGCAACTGGTCCTCAATCCGTACCAGTTTGATGTGATAGTCACTACCAATATGTTCGGCGATATTTTGTCCGATGAAATAGCAGGACTGGTCGGCGGTCTGGGTCTGGCCCCCGGTGGTAATATTGGCAAGGATGCCGCGATATTCGAGGCAGTACATGGTTCTGCCCCTGATATTGCCGGAAAAGGTATTGCCAACCCTACAGCCCTGATGCTGGCGGCCGCAATGATGCTGGAACATATTGGGCATCTGGAACTTGCCAGCAAACTGAAAACTGCAATTACCAAGGTCCTTCAGGAGGACAACATCATGACGCCGGATCTGGGGGGCTCATCTACAACCATGGAATATACAGAGGCAATAATTAAACGCCTGTCCTGATCATCCATCCTGCCTGACATACCAGTCATATGTGTCCTTTATTCCTTGCTCAAACCCGATACCGGCTTTCCAGCCAAGTTCACTGAGCCGCGATACATCAAGCAGTTTTCTGGGAGTACCATCAGGTTTACTGGTATCAAATTCCAGACTGCCATGAAAACCGCTGATTTCCTTGATTAAATATGCCAGTTCACTGATAGAAATATCTTTGCCGGTACCGGCATTGATAATTTTTTCCTGCTCATAATGTTTCATTAAAAAAACACAGGCGTCCGCCAGATCATCTACATGCATAAACTCACGTCTTGGCTTGCCACTGCCCCAGATAATTACTTCGTTCTTATTACGTATTTTTGCTTCATGAAATTTACGCAGTAACGCCGGAAGAACATGTGAATTTTCCAGATCGAAATTATCTCCAGGACCGTAAAGATTCGTTGGCATGACTGCAATTGCATTAAATCCATACTGCCTGCGGTAAGCCTGACACATTTTTATGCCCGCAATTTTGGCAACCGCATACCACTCGTTGGTCGTTTCAAGCGGTCCGGTAAGCAGATAATCTTCGTTGATAGGTTGTGGGGCGTGTTTTGGATAAATACATGATGAGCCGAGAAACAATAGTTTTTTAACATTATTTTTCCATGCCGCATGAATAACATTTGTCTGAATAGACAGATTTGAATAAATAAATTCAGCCGGGAAATTGCTGTTTGCCTGAATACCGCCCACCCTCGCAGCGGCCAGAAATACATAATCCGGCCTGGTTGCAGAAAAAAAAGCATCTACGGCACTCTGCGATGATAAATCCAGTTCGCTATGTGTTCCTGAAATTAATTCGGAACAGCCTTCTGCATGCAGGCGGCGCATGATTGCTGAACCCACCAGCCCGGTATGCCCGGCGATGTAAATCCTGTCATTCCTGTTCATCATTCGAAAATCCGGTGTATTCCTGTGCTTACAACCAGCCGGGATTACTCATAATATTTTTTCATGCCGTATCCCTGTTTCTCGATCAATGCGTCTTTTTCTGCGAGTTTTAAATCCTCCCTGATCATCTCGGTCACAAGCTCATTAAATGTAGTCCTTGGTTTCCATCCCAGTTTGGTCCGGGCCTTCGAAGCATCCCCCAATAATGTATCCACTTCCGTTGGCCGGAAATAACGCTGATCCACCCTGATAATACAATTACCGGTATTTTTATCGATGACCCTTTCATCCAGACCCTCACCTTCCCAGGCAAGATTTATATCGAGTTCATCCGCAGCGGTATTGACAAAATCACGCACAGAATGTTGTACGCCCGTGGCAATGACAAAATCCTCGGCTTGATCCTGTTGCAACATCAGCCATTGCGCCTCTACATAATCACGCGCATGTCCCCAGTCACGCCTTGCATCAAAATTCCCGAGATACAAACAATCCTGTATCCCGAGCTTTATTCTGGACAACCCGCGTGTAATTTTACGGGAAACAAAAGTCTCTCCCCGTATCGGTGATTCATGATTGAACAGAATGCCGCTGCAGGAATAAAAACCGTAGGCTTCACGATAGTTGATACATATCCAGTGGGCATACAATTTTGCAACACCATAAGGTGAGCGGGGACAAAATGGTGTGTTTTCTGTTTGCGGGATTTCCCGTGCTTGCCCATAAAGCTCGGAAGTGGAAGCTTGATAAAACCGTGTCTTTTTGCCTAATCCAAGAATACGCACAGCCTCGAGCAATCTTAAGGTGCCCAGCGCATCAGAGTTTGCGGTGTATTCCGGTGTTTCAAACGATACCGCAACGTGGCTCTGTGCGCCGAGATTATAGATCTCGTCCGGCTGCACCTCCTGGATGATTCTGATCAGATTGGTGGCATCGGTCAGATCCCCATAATGCAGTATAAAAAGGCGATCACTGTCATGCGGATCCTGATATAAATGATCTATCCGATCGGTATTGAAAAGGGAGGCCCGACGCTTGATACCGTGCACTTCATAACCTTTGCCGAGAAGAAATTCTGCCAGATAAGCACCATCCTGTCCGGTCACACCGGTAATCAGTGCTTTCTTCATATCCTTATTTTTCACCGTTTTAATTGTTGCCATGATTTTTTATTTCCTGCCAAAATCATCTTCATAACGCATGATATCATCTTCACCCAGGTAGTCGCCGGATTGCACTTCTATAATTTCCAGCAGTTCATCAGTTGCATTTTCCAGGCGGTGCTTGGTCCCCACCGGTATATAGGCTGATTCGTTCTTCTGCAACTGAAATATTTCCCCACCTCTGGTAACTGTTGCTGTCCCTTTGACGACCACCCAGTGCTCAGCGCGCCTGTTATGCGATTGCAGAGATAATTTCTTGCCCGGGTTGACTGTCAATCGTTTAACCTGGAAATATTCTCCATAATCAATTGTTTCATAGTTCCCCCAGGGACGATAGACACGGCGATGTGTAAGTCTTTCTTTCCTTTGCTCTGATTTCAAACTGTCTACTATTTTTTTTATATCCTGTGATTTATCCTTGTCCGCAACCATTATTGCATCAGCTGTTTCGATAATGACCATGTTATTGCAGCCTACAGCTGTAACCAGTCTGTATTCAGACCTTATCAAATTGTTGCTTGAATCTGTTAAAATGACATCGCCGGCACAAACATTATTATCTGCATCACGATTACCCAGTTCCCATATCGCAGACCAGGCGCCCACATCCGACCAACCTGCATCCAGAACCACTACTGCTGTCCTTGCTGTATCTTCATGTGTCAGTTTCTCCATCACGGCATAATCAATGGATTTATTACGGCATGCTGTAAAAGCCTGTTTATCCAGCCTGAAGAACTGGTTGTCAGTTTTCCCTTTAATATGCGATTCATGACAGGCTGCCTGGATGTCCGGATGCAGACGCATAATCACATCACACCAGACCGACGCTTTCATCATAAAGATACCGCTGTTCCAGAGATAATTTCCTGCGACAAGATAACTATCAGCAAGTGCCTTGTCCGGCTTTTCCTTAAAACCTGCAATACGATAGACATTCTCATTACTTGCAGAATCTATCTTGCCATCATATTGAATGTAACCATAACCCGTTTCTGCATATTTTGGCCTAGTACCGAAAGTGACCAGATAATTTTCCAATGCCAGTTGGTATCCTGCGTTGACTGCATTCTGAAATTTTCCGGTATCTGCAATATTGTGATCGGCCGGCATCATGATCATTACCGGATCGTCACCTTTTTGCAGAAGATGAATGGCTGATACTGTCAGCGCCGGTGCCGTATTTCTGCCCTCTGGTTCAAGTATGATGGTCTGGATTTTTATTCCTGTTTCTTCAGCCTGCTCTGCCACCAAAAACCTGTGCTCTTCATTACAGACCACCAGTGGACTGGTCAATGTTATTTCTTTATCCAATCCGGCAAGACGTAACAAAGTTTCCTGTAACAGGGAATAATTACCCAATAAAGACAGAAACTGTTTGGGATAGTGCTCCCTCGACAATGGCCACAAGCGTGTGCCACCTCCACCTGCGAGTATCACCGGACAAAGGCTCATGAATGGATGACTTACCTGCATTTAGGATTGAAATTATTATTTTAATGATAAAGGAATATTCTGGTTAAGGTAAGAACCCTATTTATTGCTATTATCATTAATTATATGAAAACCGGATTCCATTACGACCCTGTTTACCTGCAACATGATACCGGCAGGGGGCATCCTGAATGCAGCGAACGGTTGACTGCCACTATGCAGTATCTCAAGGATCAACCCTTCTTTAAGCAGCTGCAACCGGTGGCAACACGGACGGCAGATCTGCAATGGATAGAAACAGTTCACGACCGCAACTATATTCATCGGGCCAAAACCACCTGTGATGCGGGCGCCCCTTTTCTGGATTCCATGGATGTCAGTGTCAGCAAGAATTCATTTAATGTCGCACTACAAGCCGCAGGTAGTGCATTGGAACTTGCGGATCAGATTATCTCTGCGAAGCTCGATAACGGTTTTGCCTTGATCCGGCCACCTGGTCATCATGCCGAAAACACTATGGCCCTGGGTTTTTGCCTTTTCAATAACGTAGCGATCCTGGCGCGTTATCTGCAGCAACAGCATGGGCTTGATAAAATCATGATCCTTGATTGGGATGTGCATCATGGCAATGGAACCCAACATACTTTTGAAGATGATCCTTCTGTGCTTTACATAAGCACGCATCAATATCCCTATTACCCGGGCACCGGTGCATGGTTTGAAACCGGTACTGGACGGGGTGAAGGGACGACACTGAATTGCCCGATGGCTGCGGGTTCAGGCGATCTGGAATATGAAGCAGCTTTCGTGAAAAAAATATTGCCCAAGATCGATCAATTTCGGCCGGAGATAATCATTATCTCTGCGGGGTTTGATGCCCATGTGAATGATCCACTGGGCAATATCAATCTCAGCACGGAGTTCTATGGCTGGATGACCCGGGTCCTGATGGAAAAAGCTGACAACTATGCGAAAGGCAGGCTGATCTCATTACTGGAAGGTGGATATAATCTTAAGATGTTGCCGCGTTGTATCGCAGAACACCTTAAAGTCTTGTCGGACAATCATTAGTTTTCAATACCTACTGCTGACGCCTCTCTGCCCGGTACCCGTCCTCGACTTCTTTCAAATAATTATTGATAAATTCAATTCTTGCCAGTTCAACACTGATCTGTTCGGCGTCGGTATAGGCCCCCATTAATTTCTGGTACTTCAACAGGGCATAACCGTTTTTCATCTGTTCGTTAATTGCGTCTCCCTCTTCCCTGGAAATTTTTTTCCCCCACATGATGGCCTTCAGGCGGCTGAGTCGTGATTCAAGATTTCTCCTGGCCAGCTTGAGTTTTTCAAACTCGGCTTCCATTACGGCCCGCCGTTGAGCGGCCATAGTGGCTTGGGGGTCAATCTCGTCTTCCTCCATTTCCTCTGCAGATTCGGCACTAATCCGCACATTCCCGACTTCAAATTCAGGTTGCGGGCGGATAATAAAATAAACCGTCGCCGCTATCAGCAGCAATATGATGCTTAATATATATTTCAATTATTTACCTCCACTGATGCCCTGCTTTCCGGGCCTGGATACAGGATATATTGTATAAATAAATACATAAATTTCAATTAGTTATAATTTTATAGTTATATAACATTTTTAACTTTATTAATTAACTAGATGCCCTAACATAAAGATTTATATAGAATTATACTTGATTTTCTATTGATTAGGTTCTATACCTATACCCTTATTAAAGTCCAATAAATAGATTAGGGGTAACCAGTTATGACCATCCACAGCGACCAGATCAGAGACCGGTCATCCGCTACGGCCATTAAACCTGCTATGCATCCACATACCAAATATTATGCCGCCAGGACAGACAGTAATCTGCATGGATTTATTCACCACCCGCCGGGTTTCCCCATCGAATGGCACACCCTCCGGCAGAAACAGAAAACCAGTCAGGACGGACTGATTGGACGAGGGAATATCGGGCTGTGTTTTGAGACAGATCAATACATCAAACCGGACACCAGGCTGGAAATTACCATCCAGATACGCGGTGAAATACAGAAGTTTACGGGACGGGTAATACTGGTGAGGAATAAAGGGGAGGTATATGAAATCGGAGTATGGTTTACGTCCAAATCCGATGCCAGCCGTATCCGCATGGTTGAACAAATTTGTCATATCGAGGCCTATCTCACACACAAACGCCACCATGAAGGGCCTTTTGTCAGTCCCGAGCGGGTAGCCCAGGAATGGATAACCCGATTTGCTGCCAGGTTCCCTTCATTTGGTTGAGCCATCAGCATGCATGAGCACACATAATAAAAATTGTTTTCGTTCCCAGGGCGGTGCTGTAATTGAAATGAATTTCAAGCAGTCAGGTCCATCGCTTGCGCCGGTAGCAGGCATATCCCATATCGTACTCAATGATGAGTCCAACCCGCCAAAATTTGAAATCCGCTCAGAAAGCCACGGTTTGAACAAGCGTTATTATTTTTACGACTGATACCAGGACCATCCCGGGTTACAGAATATCTTTTTTACTCATCGTGTAGTGCGTCCCGTACGCCATGATGTGGGCGAGCATGATCCCTATTCCATACATTACATCGGGCAACTGATCCCTGTTCCACCAAGCCCGCAATACCCGCCGGGGTTCTTTGCCAGGTATTGCTGATGATAATCCTCGGCATAATAAAATTCAGGTGCAGCAATGATCTCCGTGGTAATAGTGTCCATACCGGCATTGTTTAATGCCTTCTGGTAGAGGTCACGGGATGCTTCGGCCGCAGCCTGTTGTTCCCGGGTACAGGTATAAATAGCGGACCGGTATTGTGTGCCGGTATCATTGCCCTGGCGCATACCCTGCGTCGGATCGTGCCCTTCCCAGAACATTTTCAATAACTGTTCGTAACTGATTAGCGCCGGATCATAAATCACATATACCACTTCATTGTGTCCGGTCTTGCCGGTACAGACTTCCTGATAAACCGGGTTGGCCGTATAACCTCCGGCATAACCCACAGCTGTAGTGTACACACCCTCAACCTGCCAGTATTTACGTTCCACTCCCCAGAAACAACCCATGCCAAACATGGCTGTGGCCATATTTTCCGGGAAGGGTGGTTTGATCGGATGGCCATTCACATAATGCCTGTTCATAACGGGCATGGCCTCGTTGCGGCCAGATAATGCTTCACCTGGTGATGGCATCCGGGTTTTAGTGCTGAACATAAACATATGACAATTTATTTTGTGTTAAAGATTTCACTCCAGGCAATATAAACACTGGCCACGATCATAGGCCCCAGGATCAATAACCCCAACCCCAACGGGATGATGGCAATCACAGACAGAATCAGTGCCACTATGCCATACAAGGTAAATGGCAGGATATTGGTCAGACAGCCTTTGAAACTCATTATTAATGCATCTACAGGAGAAACGTCATTCAATACCACCAGCGCCGGTGCAAACCAGTAAGCCATCAACAAGGGCAGATAGAGGGTCAAGGCAACCAGTAGCACCAGCAGGACCCGATTAAAGTTCTGCAATATCAAATCCGGATTGCCTGATTGCATATTTTCAAGAAACACCAGTCCACCCAACATAAAAAAGATCATGATTAATGCAACTATCGTTATTGCAATCACACACAGCAGGTATATCAGACCCAGCACAATGAGCTGTGCGGTATTATTGGAAAATCCTGCGAACAGATGATTGACAGTAAACTCACCACCCTGATGTTGTGCATGACAACCCAGGATCAATCCCGCCATGAATACCGGCATCAGCAGATTAACGGCCAGAGTACCGATGAACGGGATCAATGCCATGACCAGGCTAATGATAAATAACAGGATCATAACGCCGATCCAGGCGAGTGCGCTCCTGGAAAAATAACCAAAGCCCTCAAGCAACCACCCTGCTCCCCGGTCGATTGGCATGGCCCTGGGTTTATTTACAGTTGCCGTTTCTGCATTCATAACAATCCCCATACAATTTTTGTTATTTGACAAGCATAGCTCATTGATTGGTGATGGTCATGCTATGGAGTGACACGGGTTTCCCAATAACCCGGCTTCCTGCGTTGATGGGCGACTGCAACGATTAAAATACCCTCGGGTTCGATTGAGTAAATTAAAATGAATGGAAACCGGGAGAGCAGACTATGACGTAAATTTCCGGATACTATCTCGCCCAATTTTGGGTGGTCACAAAGTCTATCGATAACTCTGTTGTACATCATCAAGGAATTCATTACCAAGGCCATTGGCTGCATCTTCATAAAATTGTGCCGCTTCCGTCATCTCCTCTTCTGCCGGAGGAAGAAACCGGTAACCAGTCATTTCAAATGCTGGCGGGCCCTCTGCATAGCTTCCTGCCCTGGAACAGCCTCCAAATTACCAGTGAGGTACGCTTCATACCGCCTTTGTGCCTCCTCGATCCACAAATCTTCAATTTGACCATCTTCAGTCGAATCCAGATCTTCAATCAAGGTACGCGCAAGCGCTGCTTTTTGCCGGAAGCTCAAGGCCCGCGCCTGTTTTTCCAATTCCTGATAATTCTCTTTCATGTCCAGAGTATATATCCAAATATTTGTAAGAGTAAGACATGTTCCGTTCGTTTAAATGATTATAAATATTATGGGGCAGAATAAAATTTTTATTTCGTAGTCTCCAATCAAATATTCTCACATCTGGGTATTACGCTGATTTCATTTTCATCGTTGATCGTCACATCCAGCACTATCGGCTGGCAACATACCTGGCAATCCTCGATATAAGACTGCTCTGCAAGTGAACAATCAATTAACACGGTAATACACTCACCACAATAAGGGCATGATAGCTGTTGTTCTTCGAGCAGATTCATTTTGTATCCCGTATTAGGTAAAAAGGCGTCCATCAATGTTAAGTTCTGAATATGGGCAGGTATAACAATAGTAGTTAAGGCAATTCAGAGATTCCACAATTCTTACAAAATTTTCTACCCGATTTAACCCTTTTTCAAATCCATTCCGTTTACAGCGGCATCACAATCTTTTACGGGAACTAGAACATGCTGCGGAAACCCCTCTATTTACTGCTCACTGGTTTGCTGGTTTGGTCTACTGCTGTTGATGCGAAGATCGATTTGGTGACATTACCTGCACGGGACAAGACCCAACTGACCATATACAACTCAGCCGATCTGACCCTGGTGCGAGAACAACGCACACTCATATTGAAGAAAGGCCTTAATCGTCTGGAATTCGGTTGGGAGAATACGCTTATTGATCCAACCTCTGTGCAACTTTATGCCCCCGGCAATGAAAGCAAGGTACGTCTGTTGGAGGTCAATTTCCCTGCCAATATTACCGGCAGTGCAGTGTGGAGTATTGAGTCGGAAATTGACGGGCCTGTTGCTGTTGAAATCACTTTCTTTACCTCCGGACTGAACTGGCGGGCCTTCTACATGGGCACGTTGTCGAAGGACGAACGGCACATGCATCTGGATGCCTATGTCACTATCCAGAATCACAGCGGTGAAGATTACGAGAATGCATCAACACGTGTGATCGTAGGAACGATACACTTACTGGATGAAATCATGGCGCTGGCTGGAAGAGATTCACCTTACAACCGTCCGGGAACACCGCAATACCTGCCACTGACAAGAAGTGAATCTGATGTGAGACTGGATGCCTACCGTGCCCTGGGTGTTGCCGAGGATATGGCCAAGGCTGCAGCCAGCATGGAGGTCAAATCCATCATTAAGGAAGGATTATCAGAATATTTTCTGTACACAATAGAAGGCACAGAGAATATTCCCGATGGCTGGGGCAAGCGCCTGCCCTCGTTCAGCGTGGACAAAATACCAGTACAGAATCTTTACCGTTATGAAGAAGAACGCTACGGAAAATCCACACAACGATTAGTTATTTTCAGGAACGATACCGTACATCAACTTGGCAAGGAACCTCTGCCGGATGGCGATATCAAGATTTTCAAACATGTCAGCAAGGATCAGCAACTCGCCTATATCGGCCATGTACCCAGTAAATATATCCCGGTTGACCAGGAGGTCGAACTGGATTTTGGTGCGGCCCGTGATGTGAAGATTGATCCGGTGTTGATGTCTGAAAAATCAGAAAACTATCGATTCAACCGTCATGGTGACATCTCCGGTTTTGACCGCATCCAGCAATGGGAAATCAAGGTGGAAAATAATCGCGACTTGCCGATCAAGATCGAGGTGTTCCGTAACTTCAACACGCCATACTGGAAGATAAATAATCAGGAAGGGAACAAAGGCAAGTTTGAAAGGGTGGACATTGATACAGTGAAATACACACTTGATATCGCTGCCTACAGCAACACTACCCTGGCCTATGACATCACCTATCTGGAAGGTGAACGTCAGAATGCCAATCACTGATGAAAGCAATGTTCAATGGCAGGTATCAGTTTTCTCGATTTCAAAAAATGACAGACAAACCGGATAGCCCTGAGGAGTATTGAAATGAAAAACATTTATATCGCTATTTTATTAATATCGGGTTTATCGCTCACCAACCCGGCAACAGCACGCACCAAACTGGTGGCATTGCCTGAAAGGGAGAATACTATTATCCGTCTCGATCATCCGGACGTTACCCTGATACAGGAAGAACGGACCTTGTCCCTGCACAAAGGGGTCAACCAGATCGATTTTTCCTGGAAAGGCGTGCATATCGACCCGGATTCCCTCCGTCTCACCATATTGCAACATCCAGACAGCACCCGGCTGATTAATGTCAGCTACCCACCCAATGAACAGGCATTGGTCTGGGAGATATTCAGTCCTGACAATCAACAGGAGAAAATCAGGATCAGTTATCTGTTGTCGAATATCGATCGTGTTATTACCTATGAAGCAAAAACCAATCATCAGGAAAACAAACTGGATCTGTCTTCCTATCTCGTGCTTAGAAATTTCTCCGGCGAGTCCTTTGACTCAGCCTTGTTTCAGCTTGACTACGGAAATGATTTTGAAAAAAGCATTCTGGATGGTGAAACCCGGCGCATGTTGTTTTTTGAAACCGGTAATCTCAAAATCAGGAAAATATTTATTTTCAATGCCGGCATACATCCCTGGGAACCTGAAAAGGAAAAGCAAACCCCGGGCATACCTGTCTCTTATGAACTTGAAAATATGAAAAATAACCAGCTTGGGCAACATGCCTTATGGGGTGGTAAGGCCCGTATCTACCAGAACGATGCCGGCACAAGCACCATATTCCTGGGTGAAGATATGGCCGGTTTCACACCTGTCGGTCAAAAAATGACCCTGCACATTGGTGACAGCCGGGATCTGTCTGTAACACAACACAAAGTTACCGAAGAGCGCAGTAATATCAGGCGTAACCGGAATGACCATATTGTTCTCTATGACAGCAATGAGGAGATTCGGATTGAGATAGAAAATTTCAAGGACGCACCTGCCACCCTGAAGGTCATCGAGCCCATGCAGGATGAATGGGACATCAAAAAGAGCTCCCACGATTTCAAACTCGTCAATTCAAAAGAAATCGAGTTTGAATTGAACGTTCCGGCCAAAGGCAAGTCAACCGTGACTTATAGCTATGTGAGAAAAAATATCCGTTCGTGAAATTTGCCAGGATTTCGCACAGGCGCCTGTTTTAGGCTATGCTTAATCATGTAATGAACTTTATGCGATAAACCAGATAAGTTCCTTCCCCTTTTCAGGGGGGACGACTCCATGGATGGAGCCGGTAGAGCGATGCAGGAGCCAAAGCCGAGGCCAGGATGGGGGTGTATTCCAGACTATGGGTATTCTACCCCCACCCATACCCTCCCCCTCCAAGGGGGAGAATTTATCTTTCTGATAGAATTTCGTAGTGAGTTCGAAATAATCATTCAACTGACCTGGCCATGCTGAATAAAATATTTACCGTTATTATCCTCCTGTGTTTTTCATTTCAGGCATACGCCGATTTTAAAAGTGGCGGTGAGGCCTACAAACAGGGCGATTACGAAACTGCCGCTAAGGAATTCCTGCCACTGGCGAAAAATGGCGATCACAGGGCCATGTATGCCCTGGGCTCCATGTATTCTGCGGGGCACGGTGTCCCGCAGGATTATACTGAAGCTTTCAAATGGTTTCAGAGGGCGGCAAAATACGGACGGCCTGATGCAGAATATAAAATCGGCTTGTTGTATCTGAACGGACTGGGGACTGAAAAGGACGATCGCAAAGCCATCAACTGGTTTGGCCGGTCTGCCAAAAAAGGATTTGCCAACGCACAATTCCGGTTAGGCGAAATGTATGCTGCAGGCCTGGCTGTTCAGCAGAATGACATCAAGGCCTATGCCTGGTTAACGATAGCGCTGGAACAAGGTATCACTGACGCCAAGATCACTCTCGACAGGGTCAGTGCTAACTTAAGTCCGGAACAACTCAAAGAGGCGCAAGATCTGGCCCGGTCCTACCGGGATCAATATGTAAAAAGATAGGAATCCGGACTAATTTCATTGCCTGAAACTGACCATTAACCTAATATCCTGATTAATAATCCAATCTTCCGGGTGACACAACTGTGACTGATATAGAACCCAAAAAACCTGACCCCAGGAAACTGGGAGACTTTCTGGTGGTGTCCAAAGGCGCCATCAGTAATGCCGTAGAAAAACAAATCTCAACCTATGCCAGCAGTGGTCAGCTTAAACCTATCGGTGAAATTCTGCTCGAGCAGGGCATTATTACCAAAGACGAACTTGATAACAGCCTGCGTAACCAGCGTATTGCCCGGCTGGCGGGCTGTCCGGTATTTGCTTCGTTAACCAAAACTGAACTTTCCGCACTGAGTAAATATTTTACGGAGGTAAATGTTGCCCCGGGTGAACAATTTATCATGCAGGGGGAAGAAGATCCGTCTATGTATGTTATTGGATCCGGGCTGGTGGAGGTTTACAGAGTAGATAATGCAGGCAATGAATTTCCCATAGCACAGGTCGGTGAAGGTGAACCTATCGGTGAAATGGGTTATTTTTCAGGTGGCCGGAGAAATGCGTCTGTACGCGCGATTCATCCGGCAATATTACTCAAGGCGAAATATGAGGACCTGACACACTACTTTGAGAATGTCCCCCGCGTCGCAATGGCGTTTACCCAGGTAATTGAATACCGGCGCAAGGAACTGGAAAAAATTACATCAAATAACGAATAAGTATTCTGTCTTCCCGGATACTGCCCGCATTCCTGATACATAGTTTAAATCTGATAGTGGTTTCAATGTTACAGTAATTTTATATCCGCTATATACAACCGGCATGCTGTTGACAGGTTGCGTTTTCTTTGCATAATTAGCTTAAAAATATTCAGGATATTTTCGATTAGCATTATTTATGGCAAACAAATCTACCCCGATCCGGCTAAAGGCGTTTTCTGTTCATCTTTCCGTCAGCGCCATTGCATTCTTAATCATTCTTTATTACATATTGTTGCACTGGTATCCCAAGCCCCATTTTACTGTTAATGGCGGCTGGCAGGGGATCAGAATCATGCTGTTTGTCGACTTCGTCCTTGGACCATTTCTGACACTATTATTATTCAATCCCGGGAAATCACTGAAAGCGATCATATTTGATTTATGCATGATCGGAATTATTCAAATCAGCGCATTTACCTGGGGCGCATTCGCTGTACATTCCCAGCGTCCGGTTGCGTTGTCATTATCGGACGGCGTAATCTATCCCGTACTTGAAGAAGAACTGACTTTGCAGGAAAAATCACCCATCGATATACAGGCAATGGACACTGGTAAACCACCTGTTGTATATGCACGGGCTGCCGTCACCGAGGAAGAACAGGCAGGTGCATTTGCCTATGAATTTATGGAAGGAATTATTTCTGCAAAATTATTTTTTCTTATGGAACCCATAAAACAACATATAGAAAAACTGTTTATGGCCTCCCTGGAAAACATGGAAAACCCACCCGAAAAATTCCTGCACATTAAAGAAGATTATCTGAAAAACAATAATTATAAAGATGGTGAACTGGCCTTTGTTCCATTTCAGGGAAAATACGGGAATTCACTGCTCATTTTTAATCATGACGGGGTCATCATGGATTCAATTCCGGATCCGCGATAAGTCAATTCACGATTATTCATCTTGATTATACACTGCCCTGACTTGCCGATGTTTCCCCATCATTCGGCGGTAACGGGGAAAAATAACCTATCATCAACATCAATATGCCCACCGTGATAAAGGAAACAATCTGTTCAACCGTGCCTGAATCTTTCATATCGACAAAAAAGAGCTTTAATACGACCAGTGCAAGTAACGAGGCCCCGGCAAACCAGGGTTTTCTTGCGGCCTTCCATGTTGCAAATCCCATGGTCCCCAGGGCCACCAGCGTCCAGATAATTGATATGCTCGTTTGAAAGACAGATGAATTAAATAATGCATGCAAGTCATACCTGACATCAGCATAAAAATGCACCGTATGGGCAACCAGTGAATTAACCCAGATAAAAACCAGGCCAGCCAGAATATACATCAAGGTATGAATATTACAATTATATTCATTCCGGATCTCGCCGGTATTAATTTGCCTTAACCATTCATAGATTATCAGCATGGTAAATAACTGTGCGATATCCAGCGGATTAAGGACAGGCATGTATTTTAGTGGTGCTGGATTGCCTTCCTGGAAACAGGCATAGATCACCCACATAGCAAGATAAATACAAACCGGGGCCGTTCCAATATATAAATAATTTTGCCTGTACGGCCGGAGCGGCCACTTTGGTTTGTCTTTTAACCACAGCAAAATAAATATGGTAATTGCAGGAATGATTCCCCAGGCGACATTTACCCAAAGATCTTGTGCGATAAATACATCACCGGCAAACCGGGCAATGGTCCAGGTTACTAAAAAGGCAAGAAACCACATTGTGCCCGCATGCCAGTGACCCAGTATCCTGGCTGACCACACTCGCTCATGGTACCAGAGCAGGAAATATTGCACGGCAATGGCCGTGTTCCATGCAATGTAACCCAGGTTATAAAACGGATTGTCCCGGGAGTCACCAATGAAAGAGATCAGCAGCAATAATACAATGACGGGCAAATGCAGGATTGACGTAGATTCCGCAGGATGCCAATTGAGTTTTCTTGCCAGCAACGAAAAAACCAGGGCGCTGACAGAGATAAAGAATACCGATGCATGTAACTCATACTGATATGGCAGATACCTGTCGATCTCGTTGATGCCCGCACCAAACCACCATAACAATCCCCAGGCCAACAGGAGCACATTGAATGGCTGCTCCCAATCTGCAAGTTTATGTTTATGTTGGTCTAAAACATAACTGATAAACAATCCCGCCACTGCTATAAAAACTGAGCCGATATAGGCACCGTTCAGCACGGCAGTTCCCATGCCCGTACCTTGTGTAGCAATCAGAAATGCGATGGCGCCGCCAAATTGCAACAATAACCCGAACAGGCGTGGTAGCAGCCTTAGCTGGCGTATGCCTATCCAGTAAATTCCTGCACCCTCAAGTGCCCAGACTGTTGCTGTCCAGTGACCATCCAGTACAAAGGGCACCGTCAGACTGGAAAAGATCACACCTAATGCGAGAAATGCCCCGGCCAGCAGCTTCAACGACACCGTACGCCTGAGCATGTGTGTCAGCAGGAGATAGAATACCCCCATAACCAGTGCCGACCAGGCTTGACCATAACGGAAATCGCCCACGAGTGCACTTTGCAGGGTGAATCCGATTAATGGTGTGCCAAACACCAGGGATCCATCAACCAGACCTTTCAGTACAGGCGGCTGCCGTAATGAAAATAATATCGAGATGCCCACATAGAAAACAAAAAACAGGATCAGGAAAGGTTGGGTCGAACTGAAATATTCGGGCTGGTAATACTGGTAACCCCACAATGATGCTATCACGAAGGTAAAAACAAAACCCAGCCAGTTCAGAAACCGCCAGGCCTTGAACCAGGCGAGTCCGAAAATCCCGGCGTTCAACAAAGCATAATATGAAAACAGGATTACATGGCTGCCCTGTCCTGTAGAATTCAAAACCGGCGCAAGGAAACCTCCGGTAGCGGCAAAGATGGCAAGTGAATGTGCGTTCTGCAACCACGCCAACCAGCCGGACAACAAGACAAGTACGAACATGGCCAGGAATCCGGCCAATGGTGACATTATTGTATAGATATTAACGGCGGCGTAGATGGTCAGGAACAAGACGCCTGTCCCGCCACCTTGCAAAACCAGAGCATAGGCTGGTTTCTTTACACGCAAACGCCAACCCATAACACCCATAATGATGCCGCCGGTGCCTATTGCAATCAGACGCAAGCCGGGTGGAAAAGCATTACGCTCTACTGCGTAGCTGATCAAAAAGGCGATTCCGAAGAACAAGATGATCACACCGGTCTTCACAACAACATTGCCGGAAGTAAAAAACTCTTTCAAATAACCGGACACTTTCCCCGTGTAATCCGGGACCACAAATTCCTTTACTGTATTTAGCCCTGGCGCCTGTGGTATTTCATCCCGGACAGACGGTTTATCATCAACGGCTGGTGGCTTTCCAATATTTGGTTTTTCCAGGTTGATTTCAGCTTCATTGATTTGTTGCTTTTGCTGATCTGTATCTTTAACGTCAACATGGCTATCCATCAGATTTTCCCGTATTGTCCGGAGTTCCCGTTCAAGCATGCCCAGACGGCTGTTCATCTGCAGGACCGCACCCCCGATAAAACCGATGATGAAACCGGCGGCCGCGCCAACCCATTCCGCCAATATTGCACCCAGATACAGTCCCAGAAACCCGAATATCCACTTCATAAGCAATCCTTTAAGCCTTAAATCAGTGTTGTTATATGGTTAATTGTAAATTAGCATATAGAAATAACAACATATTAAAAACAGATTACTTGATACATTTAATCTTGTAACCTCAGGTATCCCCAATCAGATGAGAACAATCAATCAATGGAACATTTAATCGAGTACGGAATATTTTTCGCAAAATTTATGACAGTCATTCTCGTCCTGGTGATCGTTGCAGGTGGAATATTTATCATGATATTCCGTTCCAGAACCGATATGGACGGTCATCTGAATATTACCAACCTGAACAGTAAATTCGAAACGATGGGCCTCATGCTAAATTCGCAAATACTGACCAAGAAAGAATTTAAAAAAACTGTCAAGGAACATAAGGCCCTGCTCAAGAAAAAAGACAAGGGAACTGACCTGGACAAAAAACGCAAACGTGTATTCGTGATTGATTTCAAGGGTGATATCCGGGCGACAGAAGTAACTTCATTGCGTGAAGAAATCACGGCGATTCTCACCGTTGCAACTACAGGTGATGAAGTTCTGGTCAAACTGGAGAGTGCCGGTGGTACAGTACATGGCTATGGTCTGGCTGCGTCACAATTGAAACGCATACGTGATAAAGGCATACACCTGACGATAGCTGTAGACAAGGTAGCAGCGAGTGGTGGCTATATGATGGCCTGTGTCGCGCACAAAATTATTGCAGCGCCGTTCGCCATTATCGGATCTGTAGGTGTTCTTGCACAAATGCCCAATTTCAATCGCCTGCTGAAAAAACATGATATTGATTTTGAAGAGATAACAGCAGGTAAATATAAACGCACCCTGACACTGTTTGGTGAGAATACTGACGAGGACCGTGAAAAGATGCGGGAGGAACTGGCAGACATACATCTGTTATTCAAGGAATTTATCCATGAAAACAGAAGCCAGGTGGATGTGGAAAAAATCGCCACGGGTGAACACTGGCACGGTAAACGGGCACTGGAACTCAAACTGGTGGATGAATTACGGACCAGTGATGATTATCTGAGTTCATCTGTGAATACTGCGGATATTTTTGAGATTGATTATGAACGTAAAAAATCGATGTCTGAAAAAATAATTTCATTCGGTATAAAATTGCTGGATCACTTTTCCTGAACTCAGGAAACCTTTCTGACCTCCTCTGCGATGATCTTGATCCCCTCTTCAACTACACGCGTTTCCATGGAATAGGTAACACGGATGCATTCATGCTTATGCTCCCAGTCTTCTTCAAAACCGGGGAAAAAGTGATGCCCGGAGATCACCAGCACCCCCCTCTTCTTCAACCGCTGATAAAGTTCTTCTGAACTTATCGGCAGTCCCGGGAACCACAGCCAGAGGAAAATCGCACCTTCCGGCTTATGGATATAATAATTTATTCCGTTGAATTCCTTGTGCACCAAACGTACAGCATGCTCCACCTTGTTTTGATAATAGGGTTTGATAATGGTCTGACTAATACGTGTAATCTCTCCACTCTTTACCATATCCAGGACCAGCGCCGGACCAAAACTTCCCAGGGCAAGATTAAGTACCGCGTTCATATTGGTAATGACTTTGACGATCTCTTCTGACGCAATAATGATCCCGGTCCTTGTGCCCGGTAATCCAAGCTTGGACAGGCTCAAACAAAGAATTGTGTTTTCTGTCCAGACAGGATTGGCCCCGGTAAAGATAATATCCGGAAACGGGAGGCCGTAGGCATTATCAATAATAAGGGGAATGTTCCTGTTGCTGGCAATCTCAAGCAGATGCCGTATCTCGTCATCTGTGAGTACATTACCGGTAGGATTGGTTGGCCGTGAAACACACAATGCCCCGATATTTCCACCAACCTTTAATTCACGGAAATTCACACGATATTTAAATATATGATCATCGATGATTTCTATCTCCGGACGGCAGGAAACAAAAAGATTATCCACCAATCCGACATCTGTATAACCAATATATTCCGGAATCAAGGGCAACATGATCTGTTTGTTGACACCATCACTGAATTCACCGGCAAACATATTAAATAAATAGAAAAAACCGGCCTGACTGCCGGCGGTGAGCACAATATTTTCCGGCCCGATGTTCCATTCCAGTTCCGAACGTAACAGCCTTGCCAGTGATACTATAAATTTCTGTTCGCCCTGTGGCGAATCATAGTCGCCGATCACATGGGCAAATTCAGCCGGGTCTGCCAGTATTCTCTCCAGTCTTTCATGGAAAATTTGTTGTACCTGCGGAATGTGACTGGGATTTCCGCCACCCAGCATTAACACATTCTGATCACCGGAAAGTGCCGCGCCGAGATCTTCCATCAATTGCACGATACCGGCATGTGAACTGAATCGGCTTGTAAATTTTGAAAATTCCATGCAGGGAGATTTTACGGAGAGAGTTTATTACCGCAAGTTACGCAATGTCAGCGCTTCTTCGCCAGGCCTTTCCCTATCAGCAACAGGCGTATCACCCGCTCACCGGCAAATTCCAGATGTTTGCGTGAATTTGCAAGCGCAGTGGCCAGATCCATATCACGTGCTGCTGCACTTTCAAGACCGGCAATACCATGGACAAAAACACCGCGTGCATCATCGGCAAGACTGCCACCAATAGCTATACAGGGCACCTTGCAGGCGCGGGCAGCCTTGGCCACACCGGCGGGGGTTTTACCAAATGCTGTCTGGAAATCAACCCGTCCTTCGCCGGTAATCACCAGGTCTGCACCCTTGAGATGTTTTTTCAAACCTGTGATCTCGACCACCAGATCAACACCGCGTTTCATCCGGGCATGGGTAAATGCCAGTAATCCTGCTCCCAGCCCACCGGCCGCGCCGGCACCCTTCTGCTTGATGACATCTTTTTTCAATTGCTGTTTGATCAGATCAGCGTAATGTTTAAGATTGCGATCCAGGGTTTTTACCATTACCGGGGTCGCTCCTTTCTGTGGCCCGAATACACGTGCTGCCCCGGTCTTTCCACAAAGAGGATTGGTCACATCACTGGCTATAATAAATTTTGTTTTTTTGATCCTGCGGTCAACAGCACTGATATCTATATCCCTGATTCTATCCAGCAGGCCACCGCCAAGATGTGCTTTAATCGATCTGCCCCCACTGTCTAAAAAGCGAACGCCAAGCGCCTGGGCCATACCGGCGCCACCATCTACAGTCGCAGAACCACCAAGACCAATAATGATGGTTGTTGCTCCCTTGTTAATGGCGTCTATGATCAGTTCACCTGTCCCGTAGGTGGTTGCCTTAAGTGGATTGCGTTTATGACGTGGCACCAATGGCAACCCCGATGCCTCGGCCATTTCTATCACGGCTGTTGTCCCATCACCCAGTATTCCGTAACTTGCCCTGGTTTTTTTGCCCAACGGGCCAACGACCTGCTTTTTAATCATTCTTCCGCCGGTGGCATCAACCAGGGACTGAACAGTACCTTCACCGCCATCCGCCATAGGCACTTTAATACAGCGTGCCTTGGGCAATACTTTTTTTATCCCTTTCTCAATACACGTGGCCACCTGCATGGAGGTCAGATTTTCTTTAAAGGAATCGGGTGCAATAACGATCTTCACTTTGATTTACTCTCTAATTTGTTATAGTTTTTTTGCGGGCCTATATTACGTTAACTGGATAATAATGAGAATGATCAATCCTCATTAATCCCGGCAAGACCGGCTAGCATCATGGTTAACCCCTCGACCACCCCGGCCATTTTCTTCAGATCCAGTGTCCGCATGACATCCCCGACAGTATGATAATGAATATTCCGGAATTCAGCCGTATCCGTCACCATCACTGCCGGGTAACCTGCATCCCAGAATGAAGCATGATCGGAACGCCTGATGTCCGGCACCAGTCTCTCTGACATAATCAGACCTTGTGCCGGAAAATCTGAATGACGCCTGAAAGCATTGAGTGATTGCCATAGTAAACAGCCAGACTGAATGTTCCCCACAAAGGCAATAAAATTTGCCTGGTCCGGGTAGAACCAGCTCAATGGAACCGGATAACTCTGGCTGCCGGGTTTGTCCGAATAGTATCCGAGCATTTCCAGTGAATACATGGCGACAACATTCTCTCCCTGCTGATGTAATAGACGGGCATAAACCCTGCTACCCATCTCATCTAAACCGGCAAAAGGCTGTTCTTCATTGGTAAAGGCAACGAAACGGACAGTGCGTTCAGGATTCAGTTTGACAAGGTTGCGTGACAACTCCAGCAAGGCCGCAACACCAGAGGCATTATCGTTCGCACCGGGTGATAACCAGACCGTATCGTAATGGGCGCCGACGATGATGATTTCATCCAGTTGCTTACTGCCCCTGATCTCGGCGATGATATTATGATAAGTGTTATCAGCATAAGATTGCCGGACAGGCTGCAATCCCTCCGCTATCCATTCCTGCTCGATGTAATCAGCCGTTTTTTCTAATGAGCCGGTATTCTCAAAATGGCGCTCGCCGATTTCCTCTGACAGGACCCGGATATGCCGGTACAAGCGTTTTTCAAGACAGCCTGCATCGCAGACGAGGTTATTTGTTGAAATAATTTTATGGTTGCCGGTGATATAAATGATTGTGAGTATCGAACCCAACAAAATACAAAGAGTAAGAATAAAACCAGGCCATGATTTAAACATGGCCCGATTTAGATGATATTGTCATTTCGAGCGTAGCGAGAAATCCTTGTCTCGACTGCAAGGAGAGATCTCTTGAATGATACTTTTGATCCCTCACTACGTTCGGGATGCCTGCGGCAGATTTCTCACATTCGTTCGAAATGACATTAAATGTTAAATAAAGAACCTGTTTCAAAATCAAGCGAGCGCAGCCGAGACAAGACGAAAAGGGATTCAAAAGCGGACGCCTGCATGGATGCAGGCGGTAGAACGAAGCAGGAAGCCAGAGTCGAGTGTACACGATAGTCTGCCGCTTCCCGGCCCCGCATTTTGAATCCGTTTTCAACGCCGTATCGGCAAGCGCAGCTATTTTGAGGCAGGTTCTAGAACGGATTCCAGGATTTCTCGCGTTTATAATGCATATACCCGATATTCACCCCGGCTCTTAACCCGACACCGAGACGTATGGGTGCAAGCACAATTTCGTCCACTTGATGATAATTTGCCCCGACTCCACCAATATAATAGAAACTGCCATCAATCGCGGGGAAACGCTGGAATATGGCATCAATGGACGGCAAATCGTAAATCAGGACAAAGACCTTGGACAGGTTGCCACCCGCATCAAAACCGATTGAAGGTCCAGACCAGAATACAGGGACACTGCCGCCTGCCTTTCGCTGTAACGTGCCTTCGCCGAACCGTGCTCCAACAACCAGTGCACCGCTGCCTTCAGTTCCCTTGATATAGGCATTGGGCCGGCCATGTTCCTTGAATATTTTGGATATCACATCTGCCAGCCCCTCTGCGCCCGCACCAAAAAAATCACCGGCCTCCTGCAGCATGCTTTTTTCTTCATAGGTGTCATCTTCTTCGGCAAAGAGCGGGCCTGATACACTCAGAGAAAAAATAAAGAACAATGATAAAAAATACCTGTAGATCGAGTTATTTAATTTACTGATTATCATCTTTCAGCCTCCCAATATTGCATCAGTGATAATATCTGCGATTACACCGGTATTAATTTCAACCAGCAACACATCATTGCCGACTATTCTTCTTTCATAGCCGTGTGGCACGGCTGGTAATTGTTTTATCAATCCATCCGGCAAATACTGTTTGGCTATGCCGGGCGGCAGTGTACCGCCACGAGCCAGTTTCTTCTGGATGCCCGGCGGCAAACCCTTTTTCTTTGGAGGTCCGCCTCTTTCTTCATAGACCACAGGTTCATAAACATGACCCTTGAAATATTTGTAAATCATCTGTCTCTCTAATTCATGGAATGCGGCATGGACACCGGCCCGTAAAACAGCACCTCCATCATCATCCGCATATACGGGTGGGGCGGTCAGTATCAAAAAATTGATGAATACTATTGAAATAACGTAACGCATAGTTCTTGCCCTCAATTAAATAAACCGGATTATTTTTCCTTCTTTTCTTTCTTTTCCTTTTTTTCCTTGTCTTCTTTCTCCTTCTTCTCCTTGCTGCCCGCATAGGCCTGTCCATGCCCGGCACCCTGTTCGGACTGATGTTCACCGGATACTTCCGGGCCGCTTTGCCTGTTTTCTTCGCCGGCAAACACCAGTGTATTGAATCCCGATAACATCAATATTACATATAATACAGACAGCAAAGTTTTCATGTTCTTTATCTCCTTTCGATACATATCATCTGACCCGAAGTATAAAACCAAAGTTGCTGCCACCCTGTAGTAATAATGTGAAGTTAATCATGAATTCCGATATTCATGGCAGCCTGGAATAAGTATACATATTCCGAACCAAGATTGTTGCATCGCAATGTAGTGCAATCCCCAATTCCACCAGCCTTGAACCTTGGATTAAATCGGGTATCCAACAGGCCGGACTGAGTATAACAGCATGGTGATAACTGGCAGGTTTGGCCATGAGCGACTAGAATAGCGCGCTTTGAATTTGTAAGAAATTGCCCTTAATAATAAATCCGGAGACAACACGATGTTGAAATTTTTCAAATCAGGTTTGATTGCATTACTGCTTATCCCCGCCCTGTCACTGGCGCATGGTCCATCACGCGTCAAGGTTGACCATCAAATCGAGATTAACGCACCTGCAGATAAAGTCTGGGGGATTATCAGCGATTTCTGCTCAATCAAGGACTGGAATCCGGCTGTAACAGCATGTGAAAGCGACAATGGCAATCAACCGGATTCCGTCAGGACCATTACCCTGGAAAATGGCCAGAAGATGAAAGAAAAGCTGGTGAAATTCAACGCTGAAGGGACCCTGTACCAGTACATGCTGGTAGAACCGAATGTCGATGCCTTCCCAATCAATACACATGGCGCCACGATTAGCGTCAAGGATGCCGGTGGCAAAACTATCGTCGAGTGGAAAGGCGCATTCTACCGTTCCTTCCCTGGCCCAACGCCACCTCCCGAGTTGAGTGATGAAACTGCGGAAAAGGCCTTGTCAGCATTTTACAATGCCGGACTTGAAAATATCAAAAAACTTGCTGAGTAATAGCTGGTGATTGGTGATGATGTGCAGGATGCACAAATGCCGCGAGCGCACGGATGCGCAGGACGCCTACATGGAAGTAGGCGGTAGAAAATGTCGGGAACATGTTTTCGAGCGGCGGGTGATTATTAAATACCATACTAATTATTTTCATCATTAGCTAAATGTTTAAATACATTCTGATTACCGGCCTGTTGTCTGTTTGCAATTTGCAGACACAGGCCGGCACCTTTGCCCTGATCACCAACCAGGGTTCCGATAACGTCTCTATCATCGACCTGGACCAGAACAGGGTCATCGCCACTGTGCCTGCCGGTCACCGGCCGGCCGGCATTGCAGTCAGCAATATTGATCATCGTGCTTATGTGACCAATCCCGAAAGCAAGGATGTTTCCGTGATTGATATCCAAAACAGGAACCTCATAAAAAATATCCCGGCAGGTGATGGCCCCGTGGGTATAGCCTTACATCCTGATGGCAGTGAAGTTTATATTGCGGACTGGTACAAACATGAAGTTTTTATACTCGACTCGCGAACGCTGGCGATAACTTCATCTATTCCTGTGGGTCACTCGCCTTCCGGGATTGCTGTTTCTCCTGACGGGCTCTCCATGTATATAAGCAACCGTGATGACAATAATGTCATGCACATCAATATTCCTGAACGAAAGATCGTTGCCACTATCATGGTAGGCAAGGCACCGTTCGGGATCACCATTTCAGACTCCGGTGATCAGGTTTATGTGGCCAACGTGCAGAGCAGTGATGTCAGCATTATCGACAGCCGGACGGACACCGTCATTGCAACAGTGGCTGTAGGACTGTTTCCTTATGCCATTGCCCATGATCAACGCGGTAACCGGTTATTTGTTACCAACCAGCGAGATAACGATGTGTCCGTGGTCGATCTGGCAAGCTTCAGGGAAATTAAAAGGATTGCCGTGGGTGAATACCCGGAAGGGATCGATATTCATCCATCAGAGGAATTTGTTTATGTTGCCAGCTGGTTTGATGACAAGGTTTCGGTCATTGACCTGAAAACACTGGAAGTGATTAATGAAATTGAAACCGGCAAGGGCAGCCGCGCTTACGGGAAGTTTATATACAGTGTTGAGGACTGAGTGCTGAGTGCTGAGGATTGAGTACAGAGTACAGATCAAATATAACATCTAATCAAGCCGAACTTGACTATGAACAGAGACTATTGACCTGGCACAGTTTTAACACCTGTGATCGCAAGAATTTCAGGATAGTTACTCACGGCCTTTTTAATCTGTTTTGCCATGCGCCGGATAATAAAGGCCTGTTGCAACTGCGCATCCATAATGATCATGCTTACCTGTCCTCTCGCACCGGCGTTCAGTACGGTGCGCTTGAGGTCAATATAGGTGTTCTCCAATACCCCGAGTTTTTGTTCCATGGCCTGAATGTTAACCCTGTGATCGCTTACACTGGCATCAACAATGATATCTGCGGCTTCACGCTTGAGGCGGGAGATCAGACTCCTGAGATGTTCATCATCGGGCAACCTTATCTTGTGTTGCAACTCGGCAATATCACAGGCATAACCGGTAATGACACTGAATTTTTGTCCGGACTCCATGATTTTTGGCAGGATACCGGTGATGTCCGCAGCTAAGTTGGCCTGATTCAATCGGGCAGTAAAATTTCCGATTTCAGATACCAGCTTGATACTGTTTTCATGTTCCAGCCCGAGTTTCTGCAGGGAGACATGATCAGCACCCAATGCCTCTCTGGCGGCATTGACAGCAATTAAATTGACACGTCCCAACTCGCTGAGGAGCGCATTCGCAGCCAGCATGGGGACGGCAAGAACGGTTGCATCAAGAAATTCCGGCTTTCCTTCAATCTCATCCTTTGTAATAAACCGGGTATCAAGATTATTCACCAGTTTTTTTGCAAATGGCCATATCAGGATAATGCCCAGGATGTTGAACAGCGTATGGAACATAGCCAGAGTAACTGCTGGCGTTTCTGACAAGTCCAGCAGATCCTGGGTAATGTGCGCAACATGCAGTAATGGAACGATAATCATGAGTGCAATCGTCGCAGTCAGCAGGTTAAAAATCACATGACTTGCGGCAACACGCTTTGCCGTTGATGTTGCTCCCAGTACTGAAATGATTGCTGTCGTTGTCGTCCCCAGATTAGTACCGATGACCGCTGCCGCTGCGACAGAAAGTGGAATAAATCCGCCTTGTGCTGCACTCAGGATTATCACCATGGCCGCACTGGATGACTGCACCAGGGTTGTCAACAGGAATCCAATCAACACATAAATCAATAAGCCGATAATAATATGATCAAAAACCTGTGGAAGCTGAAAATCTGTGCCGAATGTCTCAAAGCCATCTTTGAGAACATCGATGCCCAGAAAGAACAATCCAAAACCCACGATCGCCTGACCCAGTGCACCTCTTTTGGCGGTGCTGCCGGTCAGACGCAGCAGCATGCCGATACCAATCAGAGGTAAGGCGAATACATCGATACTGATCTTGAAGCCGACCAGAGAAACTATCCAGCCGGTCATGGTGGTACCTACATTACTGCCGAATATCACCCAGATGGCCTGCTCGAGTGTCAACAGACCTGCATTTGCAAATCCGATCGTGGCCACGGTCACGGCACTGGAAGACTGGACCAGCGCGGTAATGGAAAAGCCCGTCACCAGTCCCCGCATGCGGGTATTGGTCCAGCTGTGCAGAAGATCACGCAGTGCTTCTCCCGCAGCCATTTTCAGACCATCAGTCATCAACCACATACCGGCGAGGAATAATCCCAGGCCGCCCAGCATTACACTTATCGTAGTCATTTATTATTCGAGTCGTTATTCCACCAGGCTGATATTTGGCCTGCCCCAGGTTCTGCGTACATCCGGTTAAGCTAATGTAGCTTGTTTTTCATGGTCTATCGGACTTAAATATCCCAAAGTCGAATGTCGTCGCCGGGAATTATAATAGCGTTCGATATAATCAAACACATTATCTCTAATTTCTTCCCGGTTCCGGTATATTCGTCGATGAATGTGCTCAGTCTTCTTGCTGGAAAAGAGACTCTCCATGCCGCATTGTCCCGGCAATCCCCGCGCCGCCATAACGCCATCATCAAGGCATCGGTCACCAGCTCTGCTGTCATCTGTGACTTCATCGGCCAGGACCGGCCCGGCCTTCTCATAACACCGCGATGATTATATCGAGCTGTTCCTGACGTATAATTTCCAGGGAGAAATTTGACTGATTCAAATCGGCAAATCGAGAACACTGGTTATTGAATTGCTTTTTCGGTAATGTTGCTTAACAGTTTGAATATAAGGAGGTATACCAAATGACCCGCGTTGTGATATATATAATTATCTTCCAGATTTCCCTCACGTAACTAGCTAGATTTCGATGGGAAAAATGGAAATCCTGGCAACATATCGAATTTGTTGTTTCTTAATGAGTTGGCCTAAAAGATGAGAAGTACAAAGCTACATACACGATTTAACAGATTTATAAAAGATATCTCTATTCACACGCCATTTACAAAAATGGTGCTTATGTTGATCGTACTGTGGTTGTTGTTTTCCGCTGGCGTGTATCTGGCAGAGCGGGGTATTGGAGGGGCGTCTATCAATTCGTATGGAGAGGCGTTGTATTGGGGGGTAGCCGCATTTTCCACAGCAGGAATTGCGGATACACCAACATCTGGTATTGCTCTGTTAATTGGTGGCTTATGGATAGTTATCGGTTCAGTATTGTTTTTCGGGACCATCGTGGCAACTGTTACAACCTATTTTATGAGGCCAATGCAGCGCCCTCATAAAAAGATAATCGATACGATAGAGTACAACCTCGAACAGTTAAATGATCTGACGCTCGATGAGCTCAATTTATTGAAGGAAACAATTGACACACTGATCGTTCATGTTGAGCACATAAAGGAGAAACAATCAAAAGGATAATCGAAATTTAACAATGGCTTTGGAAAACTAAACGGGCCGGAGTATTTAATTTTAACCGGTTGTATTTCTTACCAGTCCGATAAATCGATCCGGTCTGGATTGAAAATTAGACGTAAAATGGCGGCATGCCAGCAGGATTCAGAAAAATATCACACCCGGCCGGGACTGAAGCACGAACGCTTTTCCAGACAATCTGCGCTGTTTTGTTCTGGATCATTACCCAGACGGCCTATGCTTTCGATCAGCTGGGGCTGAACCTGGATCGCATTGAATATGACAGCCTCTCTGCAGACAATGTTTCCGTAGCATTAATTTTCGGCCACGGCGAGTCTGCAACATTACGCATTTCCGCAACCCGTTTGTCACTGTCCCCTTCCCTTGTATTCGAACAACTGGAAATCAACTGTAAAGAGGGTTCCCTGACTGCCGCCATGCTCCGGTGCAGTGAGGGTATTTATTACGCACAGCATCAAGACCACGGGGAAATTAACGGACGCCTGAGTTTGAGCTACCGCCTGGATGGCAGCGCAGGTGAAATCGTGCTGGACAGTATCGCTGCCGGTGATGGAACGATTGCAGGCAATCTGACATTTAATGCCGGCGGTTGGGAGGCCGGGATACAGGGCAACAAGTTAGCCCTTACGTGGCTGCGCAAAATAGTTGAACCTTTTGGCGTATGGCCCCCGGATTACAGTGATGAGCGCGGCAGCGTGGATGTCGATGCGCGGATACAAGGCCGTCATGCGGATGTGCACCATGTACAGGGCATCATCCGCACCCATGCTATCAGTTTCTACGGTGTGAATGCGGCAGAAAATCTTTCCAGTGAAGTGAGTTTTGACGTGAACGCACTGGAGGGATGGGACATCAAAGCCGGGGGAAATCTCGGCAACGGCGCACTCTATGTGGAACCCGGGATCAGTATGGGCAATGTCCGTCCCGGCATTGCGCTGGAAATTACGGATCAACCGCTGCGTTTCGCCGTCGATATGCATCTTGATCGGTCGCTGCAACAGGTCAACCTGCATCGGCTTGATATCAGTCATCCGGGCGTGATGACTGCACGGGTGCAGGTGGAAGCTGAACTGGGCGAAGAAATAAACATTAACCGTGCGGACATTGCATTGACGGCCACCGATGCCGGTAAATTTTATACCACCTGGCTGCAACCCTTCCTGCTCGATACGCAGTTCAATGCCCTGGAAATTGCAGGCGCCCTTGAAACCAAAGTGCGAATTACGGCCAACGAACTCAGGCATCTGGACCTGCACTTTGACGATCTGCATGCCTATGATGGCAATGGACGTTTTCACATCGCCGGACTGGATGGTGCGTTCAGGGTCACCGACGAGGCGATACCGATACAATCCGGCATGTCATGGCGTGGCGCCGGGATTTACCGCATCGATATCGGTGCCGGAAAACTGGCACTCGAGTCCAGGGACCAGACTGTAAATATCATAAGCTGGGAAGATGTTCCGGTGCTGGATGGCATGCTGCAAATTGATGCGTTCAATATTATTAATGTGGGCAGGAATGACATGACCATCAGGATCGACGGGTCGCTGACCCCGATCTCCATGACCGATTTCACCCAGGCCATGGACTGGCCGATCATGTCCGGTCAGCTGACTGGCGCCATCAATGGTCTCACCTACAGTCAAGGCAACCTGGTGGTTGATGGCCAGATTAACCTGGGACTGTTTGATGGCAACGTGGTCGTGCGCAATCTGCGCATCGAAGATCTGTTTGGCCTGGCGCCGGCGCTGTATGCAGATATCGATATCGACAAGCTTGATCTGGAACTGCTGACCGGGCATTTTTCCTTTGGCAAGATCCAGGGCCTGATAAGCGGCGGGGTAAATAAGCTGGAATTGAAGGCGTGGCAACCGGTGTATTTCGAAGCGGCACTGGCAACACCGGAAGATGATCAAACCCGGCATCGCATCAGTCAGCAGGCGGTGGACAACCTGGGGTATATCGGCGGTGGCGCGGTCAGTGCCCTGTCGAGCGGGTTTCTTCGGATATTCAAGGAATACTCTTACGGACGACTGGGCATCAGTTGCCGGTTATATAATGGATCGTGCGAAATGGGCGGCGTCGGTGACACGCCGGAGGGATTTATTATCGTCTCCCGTGGCGGTCTGCTGCCGCCCTGGATCGAAGTCAAGGGCACCGGGCATTCCATTACCTGGGTTGCACTGGTTGAAGGTTTGAAAACCATCAGTAGCAACAGGCCTGAATTCAAGTAAGCTATACATTATGAACCATAACCTGATATTGGAATCTGATTAATCAGGTGCTGCAGAAAAAATTGGCAATACGAACGGAAATAAAGAGGAATCGAGCAATGACTTATACGCGTGAATTCAGGCTATTGGTGCTTTTAGTATTTGTGACCGGTTGCATAACTGTGAATGTCTATTTTCCTGCCGCCGCTGCAGAACAGGCCGCGGACCGGATCATCAAGGAAGTCTACGGCGACAAGCTGGAAAAAATGCAGCCTGACACACCGGCACAACCCGATGATCAATCCTCTTACGAAAAATTACCGGAACAGGGAGTCGCCACACGCCTGCTGGAATTCCTGGTGCCCTCAGCTTATGCACAGGAAGCCAATATGGATATCTCCACGCCCGCCATCAACAAGTTCAAGGCTTCGATGACACAGCGTCACAACCAGTTGCAACCTTTCTATGACAATGGCGCCATCGGGATGGACAGCAAAGGACTCATTACCCTGCGTGATCCCAAGGCCGTCTCCATCAAGGACCGTAATACCGTTAATCAACTTGTGGCGGCCGAAAACCAGGACCGCAATGCGCTTTATGCGGAAATCGCCAGTGCCAATGGTCATCCGGAATGGGAGAGCGATATACGCAACACATTTGCACGGCGCTGGATCGCGAATGCGCCCGGCGGCTGGTTCTTCCAGGACACCAGCGGTAGCTGGAAACAGAAGTAAGTGCGTTAATCGTTTCCGCCCTGTACTTTTTTATCAGAAGTCTGCAATGATGGGTTCATCGTGGACCTTCATACATCAACAATGCCGGTATTATATTGTTGCGGGTAAAACTTATTATTAAAAATATTGTCCGGTGTTAAATACCATGAACTCATCTCAAAACGCTATTGATCAGATTCCCGCTGCGGCAGTCTCGGCCATGGAAAATGGTAAAAAGCTGGAAGCCATCAAGATCGTCAGGGAAGAAACCGGCCTGGGTCTGAAAGAAGCAAAAGAACTGGTGGAACACTATGTAAAACAAAATCCGGCAATAAAGTCACAATTTGAAGTACGGCAGAGTGCATCCCTGCACGGTTTGAAATGGTTAATAATCTCCATCGTAATAATCGGGTTAACTTACTACTACCTCTTCGCTAAATAATCCTGATCAATCGCATACATGATTAATTTTAAAGGTTATTTTTAATTGCATGGTGCATCGCACCAAATTAAATTATCATGACTTCAGCCAATTCCATTGGCTGAGGAATAACCTTAAATAATGAAAAGCCGAATTTATGTTTTACATATTATCGGCATGCTGTGTATTGCTCACAGCCTGACGTTGCTGCCACCGATGCTGGTGTCGTTCTGGTTTCACGATGGGGAACTTGAAGATTTTTTCATTACCTTTCTGCTGCTGATCACAACCGGTTATCTCCTCTGGTTCCAGTTCAGGCATCAAACTGTGGAATTGCGGCGCAGCGATGGCTTCCTGGTCGTGGCTGTGTTCTGGATGATATTAAGTCTTGCCAGCGCCCTGCCCTTTATTATCGGCGGGCATCTTGGTTTTGTGGATGCACTGTTTGAGGCGACATCAGGATTTACCACCACCGGCGCAACTGTCGTGCTTGATCTCGACAAATTTCCTCCATCCATTCTGTACTACCGCCAGCAACTACAATTCTTCGGCGGTATGGGTCTGGTGATTTTGGCCATCGCGGTCCTGCCCATGCTGGGTGTAGGTGGTACGCAACTATATCGTGCCGAAACGCCTGGCCCGATGAAAGACGAAAAGCTCGTACCCAGACTTGCACATGCGGCGCGTAACCTGTGCCTGATTTACATAGGATTGACACTGGCCTGTACGATCGGTTACTGGCTGGCGGGGGGTAACCTGTTCGATGCCCTGCAGCACGCCTTTGCCACGGTATCCACCGGCGGATTTTCGACTCATGATGAAAGCTTTGCCTATTTCAACAACCCTGTGGTGAACTTCATTGCAGTTGTTTTCATGTTGCTCGGTGCAATTAATTTCGGCATACATTTTCTGGCAATAAAAAACAGGCACCCTTCACTTTATATTATTGATACTGAGACACGCGTGTTTCTTTTAATGGTATCTGCGTTCGTGGTTTTGTACACGCTTTCTCTTTATTACAAAGGTGTTTACCATAATATTTTCCAGACACTGGACATCGCGCTCTTTGAAGTCACTTCTGTAATCACCAGTACCGGATTCGGGGTCACAGATTTTTCAGTATGGCCAACTTTTCTGCCTGTCATGCTGATCTTCATCAGCTTTATCGGCGGTTGCGGCGGTTCGACCGCCGGCGGCATTAAAGTCATCAGGATAGTTACACTGTTCAAACAGGCGGGACAGCAGTTGTTTCTTCTGGTTTATCCCAAAGCCCACCGCCCGGTCATGATCGGTCAACGTGTACTGGATAACAATGTGATTCAGGCCATCTGGGGATTTTTCGCAGCTTACATTATTGTATTTGCATTACTGACATTGTTGATGATGATGGCAGGTCTGGATCAGGTCAGTGCATTTGCCTCTGTTGCTGCCACCCTGAACAACCTTGGTCCGGGTCTCGGTGAAGTCAGTACCACTTTTGCCAGTGTCAGTGACTCCGGGAAATTGATCGCTGTCATTGCAATGCTACTCGGCCGTCTGGAAATATTCCCGCTGCTCGTCATCCTCTCACCTGGCTTCTGGCGGAATTAGTCATCACGCATAGTAACCTCATCCAGCGGACTCCTGACACCCCTGCCACCCCGGTTTAGTACATGCGTATAGATCATAGTTGTCGAAACATCGGCATGTCCGAGCAACTCCTGCACAGTACGAATATCGTAACCATCTGATAGAAGATGCGTGGCAAAACTGTGTCTTAAAGTGTGTGTGGTCACCCGTTTTACAATACCGGCATTTCTCACGGCATTGCTTAAGGCTTTCCTGACTGTACTTTCATGAAGATGGTGCCGGCGGGTAATCCCGGTTTCCGGATCAATCGAAAGCTTGCCGCTGGGGAAAGCATATTGCCATCGCCATTGCTTTGCCGCGTTCGGATATTTTTTTGCCAATGCTCCCGGTAGAAAAACCTCACCATAACCCTCTGCCAGATCCTTATCATGTAATTGACGGACTTTTTCAAGGTGTACTTTCAAAGAATCAACCAATTTATCAGGTAATGGTGCAATCCGGTCTTTCTTGCCTTTGCCTTGATATATGACAATTTGTGAATAGCCAAAATCAATATCCATTACCCTCAGGCGGACACATTCAATCAAGCGCATGCCGGTCCCATATTGCAATGACGCCATTAACTTGCTGGAGAGGAATCAAGGGGTCAGTGTACTTGAAAATCTAGTGTTTCTTAAGTTTCAAGTACACTGACCCCTTGATTTTGAGGCTGCAGCAGTCATGTTCCGAATGCTGGCACTAGCAAGAATTGTAATTACTGAAAATGTCCCAGGATGGACATTACCTAAACTGCCAAACGGTACAATTCTGACTCATGAATGTATGTTTTCGGCTGCTGCAGTACAACCTCTTGTAGAGAGTGGTAAAGATTTAATATTTGAAAAAGAAGCTTTTCTTTTAAAGGCACTAGAATTCTCGGATGCACAAGGTAATGCATAGCGTATCTAACAAGCGGGTCGAGTTCGACGCGCTAAAGCGCGCGTCTCACCCTTATCGTTGAAGCTGTAGAAAAAGTCCGGAACTTCTGATTTTGCCTGTGATCTGATCTGTTAATCAGGGTTGATGACCCATTTGCATAACAGGAGACTATCATGGCGCGTTATAAAACGGTCTGTTACGAGCAGAACAAGTTGATCCCCATTGCCTTCAGCAAACAAATCCTGCCGGGTACGTTTGAATACACGTTGGACTATCTTATCAACAAAAAAGGGACAGATTTATTTGTCGGGTGGCATAGGAAATAACGATAAGCGAGGGGGCGACTTGAGCAATTGCGCAATCGGGCATATTGCCTAACAACCGCTTCGAGAGGGACGCGGCAAAAGCGCCGCGCCAAGGGAACCGTCGTCATGGCCCGCCGCAGAACAACACGTTAGCATTCATAATCCGGATTGACGCAGTATAATCCAATGGATTATACTTCAATATTATGCAAACCATCGTTGAGTTATCTGAATTCCAGTGGAGAGCAGAGAAATTACTCACAGTTGCAGAAAGGTCAAGTATCACTAATTACCTGGCGCAACACCCGGCATCTGGCGACATCATGCAAGGTACGGGTGGAATCCGTAAGTTACGATGGTCTGCACAAGGCAGAGGCAAAAGTGGCGGTGTGCGTGTCATATATTATTATCACAACGAAACAATACCTCTATTTCTGTTAACAGTATTTGGAAAAGGGGAAAAGTCTAACCTCTCCAAAAGTGAACGTAATCTGTTAGTCAAAGTTACTTCGCAAATTTTAAAACAATATGGTGAGTAGCATGAGCAAAGCGTTCGAAAGCATTAAACGGGGTCTCAATGAAGCCCTGGAATATTCAAAGGGAAAGAAAAGCAAAGCCATTGTACATGAATTCACGTCTGTTGACGTAAAAAA
Source organism: Gammaproteobacteria bacterium RIFCSPLOWO2_12_47_11 (assembly GCA_001801885.1). Classification (GTDB taxonomy): domain Bacteria; phylum Pseudomonadota; class Gammaproteobacteria; order Eutrophobiales; family Eutrophobiaceae; genus 2-02-FULL-47-50. Next base: position 5,206 of record MGYU01000018.1, on the reverse strand, counting down.
CATTCGCTCCAAAACAGGCATGTCTCAAAACGAATTTGCCTCTGCATTCGGCATCAGTGTTAGTACTCTGCGACATTGGGAACGTGGTGATCGGACACCTCACGGCCCAGCATTAGTGTTGCTGAACGTTGTGGCAAAAGAACCAAAAACTGTGTTAAAGGCGTTAAGTAGATGAATGCTAACATGGCGCCCCAGTTCGACGCGGCTCCGCCGCACGACTGGGCTTAGTCGTTAGGCCAACAAAGAATTCAATAAATAGAGGATTTGATGCAAAGACAACATAAAATTCAGTTCCCGAGGAAGAAGACTCATAGTCTGCGCCAAAACGAAACCTATTTTTACCTCCAGGAAGCAGGAAAACAAAGAAGAATAAGATTTCATGACTACGATAAGATTTATCAAGTACAAGGATTGTATGAACAAATATTCTATGACCGTCTCAAATGTACATCTCCGGGCAAGGTAACATCCATACTGCAATCAGCTATAAATCAATCCGAAGATAATTTCACGGAACTTCGTGTATTGGATTTAGGTGCCGGCAATGGAATGATGGGAGAGGCACTAAAGAAGCATGGTGTGTCAAGACTGATAGGTGTTGATATTATCTCTGAAGCTCGCGATGCTGCTGTTCGAGACAGGCCTGGATTGTATGATAACTATTACATTGAGGATTTTACCAAGCTTAACGACGATACAAGAGAGGAAATAGCGTCGTGGCAATGTAACTGCATGGTATCCGTTGCAGCCCTTGGATTTGGCGATATTCCGCCAAAAGCGTTTATCGTTGCATTTAACCTCATTGAGAGCAAAGGGTGGGTAGCATTCAACATCAAAGAAACATTCTTTGATACTAGTGATGAGTCAGGATTTTCAAAGATGATTCGCGAAATAGCATTTTCCGAGTACATGGATGTATATATTATCGAACGCTACCGGCATAGGTTATCAATCGAAGGAGAACCTCTTTACTATTTTGCGATAGCTGGCAGAAAGAAGGCAGATGTTCCTGTGGAATTTCTGGAATCAAGGGGCATCGTGCGCAAGAGCGGCGCGCGCTGAACTAGCACCACTTTTAAGGTACCTGGGCCGTAAAAGTTAGCGGGAATTGGCGAATTACGTTCAAATTTGACGGGCCAGATGCAATCGACGTCAACTATGAGAATTATCATTGAGATACAGGTTATGAGAATACACAATCCACCCCACCCCGGGGAAATTTTACGCGAATTCTGTTTTGAGCCTTTGGGTTTGAGCGTAACCCGTGCAGCAGAAGCACTCGGGGTGAGTCGTAAGACACTTTTAGCAATACTGAATGGTCGGGCAGGCATCAGTCCGGAAATGGCACTTCGGCTCAGTAAGGCTTTCGGCACTTCAGCGGAAAGCTGGCTTAATCAACAGGTTCAATACGACTTATGGCTCGCTGAACAAAAATCAGACGTCAAAAATGTAAAACAATTATCTGCGGCATAAACAGGTTATTTATTGCGTCTATCCACCGACGGTTCACTGAACATGTTGGTGACCGTTATTTAAACCTTTCCTGTAATGACAAATATTCTTTCAGGCCAAGAATATTCTTGATACCGTCGAAATCCACCATTTGATCATAGAGTGCCTTGGTATGGCCGTCGCGTTTGAAGACTTCAGCCATATCGCGCATGATTTTTGCCGTGAGCAATACCGAATCAATCGGCGCCACCATCATCTTGAAACCCATATCTTCCAGTTCCTTGGCAGTGAGGATCGGCGTTTTGCCGAATGCCAGCATGTTCACGAATTTCGGGTATTCCACCCGCTTGCAGATTTCTTCCAGTTCATCCACCGATAATGGCGCTTCGATAAAGGCGACGTCCGCCCCGGCATCGCAGTACCGGTTGATGCGGTCAATCGCTTCATCCAGTCCGTCGGTTTCCCGGGAATCCGTACGCGCGATAAAAATGAAATCCTTGTCTGCGCGCGCGCTGACCGCAGCCTTGAACTTGGCAACCATTTCCTGCGCAGGAATTACCTGCTTGTTGCCAAAATGCCCGCAGCGTTTCGGGAACACCTGATCCTCCAGAATGATTCCGGCCGCCCCTGCTCCTTCAAATTCTTCCACACAACGCATGACGTTATGCAAATCGCCATGGCCGGTGTCGGCATCGGCAATCACAGGAATGGAAACACGACGGGTCATGCGGCGGGTGGCATCGACCATTTCCATCATGTTGACAAAATTGAGATCCGGCAAACCGAACAAACTGGCGCTGGTGCCGAAGCCGCCGATGAACACGGTCTCGAATCCCGCCTGTTCTATAACAACTGCAGAAAGAACATCATGCGCGCCGAGAGTGCAGATAATGCCGGGTTCTTCCAGCAGTTCACGGATCACGCGGGTTGGTTTTTTTTGTGCGGACATGTTTTTCCCCCTTTCTTGATTAACTATCCATGCAAATTTCTTGCTTGTGTCATTTCGAGCCTGGCGAGAAATCCTGTCTATAAAAACCGGATTCCTCACATCCGTTCGGAATGACACCTAAAATCAATGCATCCTACATAAAATTCGCCGGAGCGGATTTTTTCCATGTTTCCAGTTTTTCGATACTGCCGTACCAGCGTTTGATTTCATGATATTGGTCTGCAGGATAATGCGCCGCTTCTTTCAGGTCGAGCGATGCGCCCACCGCATAATCCGCCACGGTGAGATGGTTCCCGACCAGCCATTCCCTGTCTTTCAGATGATGGTCCAGCACATTGGCAAAGCGGTGAAACAGTTCTTCCCCCTTTTTGATTTCAGCAGGGTCTGGATCACCGGCATTCAGGAATTTTTTCACCAGATGTTCATAGATGAAAATTCCGCAGGCTGAGTTCCAGTGTGCGATATTCCAGAACAGCCAGCGGTTGATGTCCGCCTGGGTTTCTGGATCACTGGAATAAAGGGTGTTGCCCGGTTTCTTGCTCAGCAGGTACAACATGATGGCGGAAGATTCCCACAACACGAAATCACCATCCACCAGCGCCGGGATCTTGTGGTTGGGATTCAGTTTGATGAAACCGGGTTTCAGATGTTCGCCTTTGGGGAGTTGCACTGTTTCCAGTTCAAGTTCAATGCCAAGATGATAAGCGACTGCCAGTACCCGGCGTGAATTGGGTGACACCGGAAAATGATAGAGTTTCATGTGATCTCCCCAGCGAATTGGATTATTGTAAATGCCGTTAGACTAATGGTTTTATCCTGAGTAAAAAAGCATTAAATTGGTCACTTTATATGGGGGGATAATGGCAGAAGAAAAAGGCAGTGTGATCATGGGCATGATCTGGATGGCCATAATTTCATTATTACTGTTCTGGTTGCCTGCTGTCGGGCCATTGATTGCCGGAATCGTCGGTGGCAAGGTCGCCGGCAGTGTTGGCGGCGGATTTATGGCGGCTCTGCTGCCCGGGATCTTGCTGTCTCTGGTCCTGTTCTTTGCCGGCACCCTGTTAACAGGCGTCCCGATTATCGGTGTTGTTGCGGGGATGGGTGTTTTTGTGCTGATACTCATTAATATCATTCCGTTGCTGACAGGCGCCCTGATCGGCGGGCTGCTCGCATAATAATTAACTTTCCGTATCAGCAGAAATTAACATACAGAAATTCCCACGCTATCTTGCAGATTGGTACAGGTTTCTTACAAGAATTTGTGATATCCTTTCGCACGCTTTGGATATAACTCACTTCAACCATGTTCTTACCTTGCTCGTTGCTGAGAGGGGGCAGTAACGATGATTAAATATCTGATCCTGACCATTGCCATTTTTCTGGCACCCACCGTCTCCCTGGCCGATATAAAGACCGCTAACCAGGCATTGAAAAGCGGTGACTATGTGCGTGCTGCTGAAGAATTCAGAAAACTGGCTGAACAGGGCAATGCCAAGGCGCAATCCCATCTCGGTTACCTGTATTATGTTGGCGAAGGGGTCCAGCAGAGTTACGAAGAAGCGGTGATCTGGTATGGAAAGGCTGCGGTGCAGGGTGACCGTGATGCCCAGTATAACTATGCCGTGGCCTATGCCTTTGGGGAAGGGATCAAACAGGATTATAAAGAAGCCGCCATTTGGTACCGGCGTGCGGCCGAACAGGGTCATGCCATTGCCCAATACAGCCTGGGCATTTCCTATACCTATGGTGAAGGTGTCCCCCAGGATGAAAAACTGGCGGCTGAATGGTTCATGAAATCGGCCGAGGCCGGATATGAAAATGCACAGGCCATGGTCGGCAGTCTATACCATACCGGTGATGGGTTACCCAAGGATTATGCAAAAGCGGTTGAGTGGTACCGCAAGGCTGCCAGCCAGGGCAATGCCGTGGCCCAATATAACCTGGGGTCTATTTACCGTGCCGGTAAAGGTGTACAGAAAAACACGGACGAGGCATTGAAATGGTACCGGCTGGCCGCCGATCAGAATTATGAAGCGGCAAAAACCGAGGTTGAGAGCCTGGAACGCAGCATAGCCGGGGCATCAAAGGAAAAAACCACCCCCCTACCCGCACCCCCTGTTGAAAAAGAACAACCCGTTGCAGTAACTGAAACAATCACTACACCCGTAGAAAAAAAGATAGAAGCCACTGCCAGTCAAGGAATAGTCGCAGCACCCGTGGCGCAGACTATAACCGAAAGCGAACCGGCTGTGGTTGCCGCTGAACGTGTGCCAGCACCGGCTGAGGAACCGGAAAAATCCGGTGGTCTTTTCGGAAAATTAAAAAATATATTCAAGTCCAATAAGCCGGAAGAGATTCCACTACCTGAGACTGCAACTTTAGAAACAACAAAACCTGCGGAGACTGCGGCAACACCTGAACCAGCGCCGGAGCCTTTGGTTGATGAAGTATTGATTGAAAAAACCACTCCTGTCATCGCAGAAGTGGAAGAACCCGCATTGGTTGTGGCTGTACCTGAAACAGATCATGAGATTCCTGCTAAAGCGGAAATAAAAACTCCGGAGCCTCCAGCCCTTGCTGAAGAGGCAAAGAAACCCATCTTTATACCGGGTAAAACCGTAACCCCCATATCTGATCTCACACGTCCGCGTATGGAATCGCTGGAAATAATCCAAAGCGAAGATGTCATTACCTCTCCAGCAACCGCAGTTGTAGCGCCACCCGAAAAGGAAGTTATTGCCGAACCGGTAACGGCATCTGAAATATCGCCCTCTGCCACTACAGAAGACACAAAAGAAAAAA
>MGYU01000017.1 GCA_001801885.1 Gammaproteobacteria bacterium RIFCSPLOWO2_12_47_11 | reverse complement strand
TTTCCGGTTCAATTCCCCGGGATTTCAGCAGTTCCAGGGTCTGTCTGGATTTTGTACAGCGCGGATTGTGGTATATCGTGACCTTCATGCCTTATCCTCAACAATAGACTATTCTGATAAGGTTAAACACATAATACAGAATTTGCCAGAGATGGAATTAAAATGAAAAAATCAATTCATCAAAGGATTCTATCCGTTTTCATCTGGCTGTATCACTTCTACCATTTCGTCATAGGGCAATTCGTCGCTCGCCGCGGCCTGCAGACCGCATCTTCGCTGGCTTATACCACTTTGTTATCGATTGTCCCGCTAATCGGTGTACTGTTCAGTTTCTTTGGCAACCTGCCCTTGTTCAAGAATATCAGCGAGGTCATGCAGGATTTCATCTTCAGCAACTTTGTGCCTGCATTCGGAGAAACTGTCGAAGCCTACCTCATCAGTTTTTCGGTCAAGGCCTCGCAACTGACAATCACGGGCATCACTGTGCTGGTGCTTATTGCCCTGTTAATGATGGCGACAATTGAAAGCGCCCTGAACCATATCTGGAACGTCCTCACACGGCGTAACCCGCTTGCGCGCTTTATGGTGTATTGGGCCATACTGACTCTCGGCCCCGTACTGATCGGCGTAAGTTTCTATGCAACCTCGTATCTGCTCGCGCTGCCTGTCGTCAGCAGTGTGGACGAATCGTTGATGATTACGTCGAAAATATTAGTGTTGATGCCGGTAATAACCACCGCTGTCGCCTTCAGTCTCATGTATATCCTGATCCCGAATTGCTACGTCAACTGGCGCTATGCCGTGATTGGCGGCGTGACTGCTTCGATATTTTTCGAACTGGCGAAATACAGCTTCGGTCTTTATGTCAAATCGGTGCCCACCTATCAGGCAATCTATGGCGCCATTGCGGTGATCCCCATGTTCCTGATCTGGGTTTATCTTTCCTGGCTGATCGTGCTGCTGGGGGCGCAGATCGCCTACTCTCTCTCGGTATTTCGCATCAGCGATGCGATTGAAAAACGGGACAAACATCAATGGGATTTTTTTGATGGATACAAAATCATTGCCGAACTCTGGCTCGCGCAGAAAGAAGGGAAACAACTCAGGTCGGCACAGATCAAAAAAAGTGGAGTGCGCATCCCGCATCTCATGCTTGTAGAAATCCTGGAATTACTGAGAAAGGCCAACTGGGTGCGCCGCACCTCTGAAGGCAAATGGATGTTGAGCCGCGATATGAACGAACTGACCCTGCTCGATCTGTATCAGCTCCTGCCGTGCAAATTTCCGGAGAAGCTCAGCAATCCCTCCAACAAATGGCAGCAGACACTGAAAGACGTGATCGAATCGCATGATGCAAACCTGCAACAGCAACTTTCCGTACCGCTGGGGACATTGTTCAGGCAGGCGGAAGCGTGAAACTACTCTGATACTCCTTCCCCCTCGATGGGGAAAGTAGGGATGGGGTAAATGCTAAATCATATATCAATTAATCTACCCACCCCCCCCACCCATATCCTCGGCTTGGGCATCCTCGTCCGCTCGGTTGCTGCTCCCGGCGTAACTCTACCTCCCACATCCGTGTGGTCGTGTTCCCGACGCGGTTCTACCTCCTCCTTCCCTGGAGTCGTGCGTTGCTCCCGGTCTCTGTTCCCGGCTCGACTCTCGACCGCTCGGTTGCTGCTCCCGGCGTAACTCTACCTCCCACATCCGTGTGGTCGTGTTCCCGACGCGGTTCTACCTCCCCCGTCCTTGGGGTCGTACCGATTACTTCCTGTAATCGTACCGGCTGCATCCATGCAGGCGTCCCCCATCAAGGGGGAGGGATACATAATTATTGAAGTTCAAGATTAAACAGTTCAAAGCAGGTGGTGGATTCGATAATATCCCCTACCTTCCCCGTGAAGATTTTATCATTGATATTGATCTCGAGGATCCTGTCCTGCAAATGCAGTCCCTTGCTGGTGAAGACAGTTATCTCTTTCTGTTTAAGCGGATTACCGGTGAGGATCGCCCGTCTGAATTCACGTTCGATCTGGTTGCCATGACTGGCACGTACACCTACAGGCAAAACAGGCTGGTTAAAGATCTGTATTCCGGCCTTGTAGACTTTGCTCTGGCGCACCAGCATCCAGCGTAAAACCCCGGCACGGAAGAATTCCGGTCCGCCATTTTTCTCATCAAGGTTCAGGCCCACAATATCGCCTACTCTTATCACACTTTTCGGTTTGTCATCACGGGTCACGGCAATACCGCCGCTACTGGTGTCTGCCAGGTTCCAGTATTCTTTCCGGTACAGGCCGGTTGTATCAATGGCAGTGGTAAATGTTCTGATGTCATGTTCATGCTGCCGATCATCATCCTGTATTTTTAAATCATGTTCGCCGTTCAAAAAATAATACATGGTGTTCAAGCCATGCATCAGTTTCATCTGGCCGTTCCTGGGTTTGCGCGGTGAATGACGCTTGGGCGGCATACCCCAGGCCTTGTCTATAATTCGCAGCAGATAATCCGCGTAATAGGGTGAAAACACCAGTCCCTCCTGTTTTTTGCCTGGCTTAAAGTTCTGTATGTGTTTGCGAATTACACCCAGCAATCTGTTCGTATCCAGAAGACGATAATTTTCACCGCTGTTTGCTGTATTGAATTTCACATAAGGCAGCGGGCTGGTATCCGTTGCAAGATTAATAACAAAATGCCCCTCCGGGTTTTTAACTTCCTGCAGAGGTTTCAGTTCCGCGAGATCGGTCCATTCATGAAGTTGCTCGTAGATCTCCCAGATGGCGCCAAATGGCAGATGATAGGGATCAGCCAGAGCGATTAGCGCAATCCGTTTGTAACGCTTCTCGATACTGGTGACATCTTTTTTCGAGGTTGCAACCAGCTTTACCGGTGTGCGATGCTGATGGATGTTCTCGGCAAACTGGTAAAGAAAATTGAGTTCATGCCACACCTTCTGTGGCGAGGGGGCATATTCAAGGAAGCTGTAGATGAGTGCATGGGAAAGATAAGTCATCGTCATCAGGATTTCCTGCAATGGATACTTGTTTTGTCCCCACAGGCTCTTGTGACTCAATGCTTCATCCATGGCCAGACGGCTCGCACGCCCCAGTTGCACTGCAACTGACTTCAGTCCGGATAACTGGTCTTGCATCACCTCCACGGTTTGCATGGTGTGCTGCGCGCCTGTACGGATTTGCGTGTCCAGGTAATATTTATACGGGCGATGAAAGAGAGTGACGATTTCCATGCGCTGTGATGATTTCATCGGCATGGAATTCATCGCCTGCAATGCCTGCTGAAGCAGTTTTATCGTGTTATGGAAATCGATATAAGGCAGGGAATCCAGCCATTCTTCTACATAAATCGGGCGGATCTCAATGTCCTTGCCGCGCATGGGTAATTGGTTTTGTGTAGACATGGTGCTGTTCCGGGAACCCCCCATTCCAAAAATACGGCGGGATATAATCATTGAATTCACTGCGGAATAACCCCATAAATACACCTCCCCTTGACGGGGGGAGGGCACGGGTAGGGGTGTGTGAAACATCAATACAACCGGGTTACCCCCATAACCTTAGTGCTCCCGCAGCGGACTTTCTTATGTAATGTAATGGGAGAAGTATAATTGACAGTAGCGCACCTGAACAGGAGATAGTTTTAAACTACTCCATTGCCGTCATACTGGCGGATGCCAGTATCCAGTAAATTCGATAAACTGAACCCCATGAAAAAAACCATGCACTGTTTTGTATCAGGCCGGGTCCAGGGCGTTTGTTTCCGCATGGAAACCTGCGAGCAGGCACAATTATTCGGACTCACCGGCTGGGTGCGCAACCTGCCGGACGGCCGGGTTGAAGTCATGGCCAGCGGCGAAGAGACACAATTAAAGCAATTACGGGACTGGCTGAAGCAGGGGCCGGATCTGGCCAGGGTGCTGAATGTCGAATATGAGGAACTCGAGCATCAGGAATTTGATGGTTTTACTATCCGGTAAATTTATTGGTTGAAACATAAAGCCAAATGGTCAAAACAAAAACTATATTGACATTATGTCAAAATTGACATATTCTATTTGTGTATGGAAACAAATGCCAAGGACAAGCTGATCGCATGGTTGCACGGTGAAATAAAATCACCACCCTTTTCATTAGCAGCAAGATTGGAAGCCGGTTATCTGCTACGTTGTCTGCAACGGGGTGAAAAGCCCGGAATGCCACATTCACGTCCCATGCCTCCAATTGGTGCCCGGTGCCATGAACTTCGAATCATCGACAGGAATATCACTTGGCGTATCATCTACAGAACAGATCCTGATGCTATCGTGATCGTCGAGATTTTCGAGAAGGAGACCAACCAGACGCCAAAACGTATTATTAATATTTGCAAAGAACGACTGAGTGACTATGACAATGCAACAAGCTAAACGAAAAAAACTGGAATCCAAAGGCTGGAAAACCGGTACCGTTAAAGAATTTCTGAATCTGACACCGGAAGAGGCAGCTTATATTGAACTGAAACTTTCATTAAGCGAAAGTTTCAGGCAACAACGCAGGAATAAGCAGTTGAGTCAGGTAGAGGTTGCAAAACGCTTGAAATCAAGCCAGTCCCGGGTTGCAAAAATGGAAGCCAATGATCCATCTGTTTCACTCGATCTGTTGGTCAAATCATTACTTGCCTTGGGTGTATCGCGAAAGGATTTGGCAAAAGCAATTTATGAATAAGATTAAACGTAACCTGGCGGATGAGTTGGCAAATGGTATCAAGGAGATGCATAAACATGATACCGGAAAACTGACCCTGCGCACCTACAAGGTTGAAAATGAACTGTTGCCTGAAAAACAGATTTCTGGAATCCGTTCCAAATCCAGCGCTAAAAACCGCCCCGCATTGAAATCTGTAATTGCCTGTTTAATCTCTTCCTGCGTATTCATCACAAACGGGCCATAACCCGCAATCGGCTCATCAATCGGCTCACCATTCATCAGCAGTAATGTGGCATCCTCAATTGCTTCAAATGAAATTCCCTTGCCCTCACGTTCGAACATCACCAGTTCGGAAGCATTAATGGTTTCTGTGCCATTCACCATCACCTTGCCTTTCAGCACCAGCACCGCAGTCGTGTAACCCTCTTCCAGTTCCAGGTTCAGGGTTTTCGATTTGTTCAGACGGATGTCCCACAGATTAATCGGTGTGAAAGTCCGCGCCGGGCCTGCCACATCATTAAATCTGCCGGAAATGATCCGGATCTTTCCGGCGTTATCCTCCAGCGAAACTTCCGGAATCATTTCATTCGTAATTCCCTGATAACCCGGAGCAGACATCTTGTTCTTCGCAGGCAAGTTCACCCACAACTGCACCATCTCCAGTTTGCCGCCGCGTTGCGTGAATTCACGGCCATGCATTTCTTCATGCAGAATACCGCGCGCCGCCGTCATCCATTGCACATCACCGGGGCCAATCTTTCCGGAATTCCCGGCATTATCACGATGCTCCACTACACCTGCATAAACGATAGTCACCGTTTCAAACCCGCGATGCGGATGCTGCCCGACACCACGCGGTTTGTCAGAAGGCAGAAACTCCGCCGGTCCTGCATGATCCAGCAACAGGAACGGGCTGATCTCCGCACCCTGCGAATGATACGAAATCAACGTGCGCACCGGGAAACCATCACCCACCCAGTGACCCTCAACATCCCGAATAATCTTTGCAATGCCTTTCATCTTTCCACCTTCTTCAATATTCCCTCCCCCTTGTAGGGGGAGGGCGAGGGTGGGGGTAGAATGTTAATCAGGAGAAACATTATATCTTTCAATCTTGATCTATCTCCCACCCCAAACCCCATATTAGGCCTCACCCCACAATTACAAGTCCATCCACTGGGGGTAATGATTCTACAATCCGGTAAATTCACCTATATTGAATAGTCAATTGGGCATTGAGGGTCAAAACAACTTGTCACACGCACTCTCAAGCCCTTTCAATATCGGCTCCGAAACACTTGCAGGAAACTTTTCCGGCAAACGTTTTGAAATTTCATTCGCAACCTTTGGAGTTTGATTTACAAGCTCTTCAACTAAAGCATCAATTTCATATTTAAAATCACATACCTGTGCAGTTGATTCCCAATGACGTTTCGTAATTTTATCCCAATGGTAATGACGATTTTTCGCAATAACGGCCATCGCCATCTTTGCCTTTTCCGGCGCGAGCTGGTTTTTCCCATGACCCAGAACGGGATAAGCTGAAATCACATCATAAAACGGCGTCAGCGTGAACCTGCCTTGCGGCTTGATGAATATGCTGAAATTTTTTGCATGGCCATCAATAGCACACAACATCCAGGAAATAATTTGTGCTTTAAAAAACTTTCGTCTGTCCTCTTGCGCATTCAGTGATCCCATCAAAGTAGACATAATCGTTTCCATTCCCGGTCCGCCATCCGCTTCATATTTATGCCCCGGTGGAGTGGCGGTGATCTGGCAGAAATCTTCCTGAAGTATTCTTATCCACCATTTTGAATTCTCTGCAAGCATCCTGTCGAAACGTTCCACCACTAGCACACGCTGATCCTCAAACTTCATCAATTCACTTTTCGCAGTCTCCAGCCCAAAAGCTTCCAGAATTTGCAAACAAAGCCACTCGTTTTCTATGGATGCCGAAAGATCCATTTGGGCAGCTCCTACCCGGCCTAATGGCAATTTGAAAATATGAGTACTCGGGGTGGCATTTGCTGGAATATGCCATTTACCTTTATGTAAAAGAAACGCTGTTTTCTCCTGCGCCCCGGCAATGGAAATCCGGAACTCATCTTCATTTCTATGCCCCAGCGCGGGAGAAGTAACAACAGCGCGTAATCGGTTGGCAATCTCACTTTCTGATAATGACCTGCCTTCAATGGAATGGATGTTTTCAGGTTTCTGGTCAGGGGGCAGGATATGTATAGCACCAGCGCAATCACGGCCAATTTCGCTTAAAAGATCAAAAACCGAAGATGATGCAATACCAAACCTTGCCTGAATCCGTTTTCGTATAGCATCGCTATCCGGCAACAAATTATCAAACCAGGATTCAACAATTTCACCTTTATAAGGTACATCCGGTGATTGTAATGGCATGGAGAGCGACACAGGCCGCGACAATTCATGAGCAAGCCAGTTTTCATCATAACGGAATTCATGCTTGCCTTGAGCGGTAATGGTCCAGTTGCCCACCAGCACACCATTCATCCAGATATTCAGTTGACGTGTTTTTGATCTCCTGCCCATGGGTTATTCCTTTTTCAGATCACCATTTACCTTTACTTTTTTTGATGTTGACAAATGATTTGGGCCGCAACACGAGTTCCAGTTCCAGTGCGGACAGGAGTTTGAACAGACTCTCCACACTACTGCTCTCAGGTGCTGTTTCCAGCCCCGAGATAGTTTTGGGCAACAGGCCCACAGTCTTTGCTGCAGCAGCTTGTGATAACTTCATGGATTTACGGCAACCCCTTAATACCAGGCCCAGTTGTTGCGGGGTATGAATACTGTTTTCCATCAATTATTCCTCATAAAGCATATTTTGGAATTATACCCCATAAGGTATATTTTATCAATATACCCTAAAGGGTATAATTTAAAAATATACCCTATAAGGTATGTAGAGTGGTCTCAAAGCAGGTCGGATCCAGGGCGTCTGCTTCCGCATGGCCACCCGCGATCAGGCTGCACTATATGGAACCACGGGATGGGTCAGGAACCTTGCGGACGGCCGGGTGGAGGTCATGGCCAGCGGCGAAGAGGAACAATTAAAACTTTTGCATGCATGGTTGAAGCGGGGGCCGGAGATGGCGAGGGTGTTGGAAGTTAAGGTTGAAGAAAGGGAGTATCAGGAGTTTGAGGGATTTTCTGTCAGGTAAGTTTTTAAAATCTTTCCAAATGATATTGCCACAATTCTTGTACATAGTTCTTAACCCGGAACCGGGGTGGTATAATGCAACTCATGCAGAAACAGATTAAAATCCGGGACCTCAAGGAGTATGACGAAATAAAGGATAACCTTGAATATTGGTTATCCAGGCCACCTGCCGAACGTGTTAATGCTGTGGACCATCTGCGCAACCAATTCCATGGAAATCCAGTCCGACTTCAAAGAACTGCTCGAATTATTCAACTCACACATAGTTGAATATCTTGTAACCGGCGCCTACGCTCTCGCTTTTCACTGTGCTCCGCGTTATACGATAATAATCAGTGCCTGATGACCGCTCCATCCTCAGTACGATTCCCTGTTCTCCAATCGCTTCCATTGATTACCCCGGCGCTTGCATAATGTAGTTTATAAGCTACACTTGTTTTATGCAGGAGCACTATCAGATAAGGGAGTATCTTACCGAAGATGGCCGCAGCCCGTTCAGTGAATGGCTCAATAAACTTCGTGATATCCGGGCACGGGCAAGGATCCGTACACGTCTGGACAGGGTATCACTGGGAAACATGGGTGATTATGCAGCGGCCGGTGACGGTATTTATGAGTTACGGATCTTTTATGGTCCCGGATATCGTGTTTACTACGGTATTACAGAAAATAATACAGTCGTTTTATTGTTGTGTGGCGGAATCAAAGGCAGCCAGCAACGGGATATCAATATGGCGAAGTCCTACTGGAATGACTTCAGGAGTCAAAGATGAAAACAAGAAGTAAAGCCTGGCGTGAAAGTCTGCGGGAATCTCTGAATGATCCAAAGGAAGCAGCGGCCTATCTGGATGCCGCCCTGGAAGAAGGTGACAAGGAAGCGTTTCTGTTGGCCTTGCGCCAGGTTGCAGATGCCCGGCTCGGCAGCATCGGCAAACTTTCCAGTGAGACCGGCCTTAACCGGGAAAGCCTGTACAGGACACTCTCGGATAAAGGTAATCCGGAACTGTCGAGCCTGGATAAATTATTGCATGCCCTTGGGCTACGCCTGTCTGTTGAAACACTTGAACAGTGAAACTAAAGAGGGAAAAGTTGTCCGTGTGCGAGTATTTGACAGGGCGATTAAACGGGCAACGGCAGACAATAAAGATATGGCCGATCTCGAATCATTGGGGGGGGGAACCGTAAGTGGTGGAAGAATGAACAAGCGTAAACGTAACCTGGCGGACGAACTAGCAAAAGGTATTAAAGAAATGCGCAAGCATGATGCCGGAAAACTGACCCTGCGTACACTCAGCGTTGAGAGCAAACCTTTGCCTGATATAACCTCGAAACAAACACATTATTCTTAAATCAAGGGGTAGTATAATGCGACTCATGCAGAAACAGATTAAAATCCGGGATCTCAATGAGTATGACGAA
>MGYU01000016.1 GCA_001801885.1 Gammaproteobacteria bacterium RIFCSPLOWO2_12_47_11 | reverse complement strand
TGGTGCGACTGCCGGCCGGGCTGGTACTGGGTTTCTGGTTCGTCATACAGATAGCCAGTTCACTGGCAGCAGATCCAAACAGTGCCGGGGTAGCGTGGTTTGCCCATATCGGTGGATTTATTGCCGGTATGGCACTGATACCTTTTTTCAAACGCCGCCAGGTAACACTCTTGCATCCTGTCCATGGTTCACGGCGTTGGCACAAACGCCTTTAATATGTGCCGGATGAAATACTGTCAGGATTATTTTGCAGGTTATGGTACTCAAATTACAACTCATTTTTCAGGCCATGCCAGCTTGAAAGCGACAATAATATCGATTATCTTTCAAGCCAGGATCCTAACCAACTATTGCAGGAGCAAGACATCATGAAACTTGATAACAAAAAGGTCATAAAATTACTTAACCGTATCATGGAGTATGAACTGGCCGGTGTGGTGCGCTATACACACTATGCATTGATGGTTTACGGCTACAACAGGATCCCGATTACGGTCTGGCTGAAGGCCCAGGCGCAGGAGAGCCTGATACATGCCGAACGTGCCGGAGAACTGATTACGTTGATGGGCGGCCACCCTTCATTATCTATCGGACCTTTGCTGGAAACCCATAAACATGACATTGATGACATTCTGCGTGAATCACTGGAACACGAAGAAAATACCCGCAAGGTTTACTATGAGTTACTGGATGTGGCACAGGGTAAATCCATACTGCTCGAAGAATATGCGCGTGAACTCATTGCGCAGGAAGAAATGCACGAGGATGAGGTGAACAAGATGTTGCGTAAACCGGGTGAAATCGGCGTCTATACCCCATAGCCTCAGCAACCGGGATCATCCCCGATAACAAGTTCATGATCAGTGACGAGTTGTTGCCGGATTAATTTGATATCGTCTGTTGAATAATCCTTGTGCACGTCCAGATTGCCCCACACCGGTTTTGGCCAGCATGCATCGTTTATGCTGCGCCCGATCACGTGCAGGTGCAGTTGCGGTACGATATTGCCTATGGCGCCAAAATTTATTC
The DNA here is from genome assembly GCA_001801885.1 of Gammaproteobacteria bacterium RIFCSPLOWO2_12_47_11. Taxonomy (GTDB): domain Bacteria; phylum Pseudomonadota; class Gammaproteobacteria; order Eutrophobiales; family Eutrophobiaceae; genus 2-02-FULL-47-50. The sequence goes on along the minus strand of MGYU01000016.1, from coordinate 9,025 downwards.
TGGAAATACTGTAGTGCTGTTTTATCCAGCGTGAGATCTGTACACATTCATTCATGATTTGCGCACGCTGACTGCCGGGCAGATCAAGAAAATCAGTTGCATCAGTCTCGGGTACCAGTATGAACCAGGGGACTGTTGAATTTTTATTCAAAAATACATGGCAGAGCGATAGTTTGCCAAGATAGTGACAATCGGCGAGTAGTTGTTGGTGAATTTGAAATTGTAGCAAGGGAAGATAAGCAGTGATTAATGCATCCCCGGGGGTGAAGTGTCTCCCATGAGTTTTTTCAAAAGCAATTCCCGTGCAGTTTTATCAGTGACTGCCTGCATGGCTTCATTGAAAGAAGTCACTTTTTCACCGTGTGTCTTCAAGAGTTTTTCCAGTTGCAGGTTTTCTGCAATTGTGGGCGAACCACCCTGTTTGTATTTCTGGTCGATCTCCTGCAGCAACCCGAAATATTCAATCTTGCTTTTCCCCATCATCTGATAGGCATCCCAGGCCTTTTGTGCCTCTGCGGATAATTTAGTATCGTCTGACATAATATTTTGTGATTTTGAAAACGTCATGAGCGCAGGGGAGACAAGGCGAAAAGCTGAAACAAAATCGTCGGGAGCGATTTTGAACAGCGAAGCTGGCCCACAGGGCGGAGGGCAGGAAGCCCGGAGTAAAAAGCGGACGCCTGCAAGGACGCAGGCGGTAGTGCGAAGCAGGAGCCAGAGCCGAGTTTACACGATAGTCTGCCGCTTCACGGCCCCGCATTTTTGAGCAGGTTTTCAACGCAGTATCCACAAGTGCAATAGTTTTCAGTTACACAGCCTGTTCCATCTTGTCTGTATATTCTCCCAAACACGCCAGGCTGTTGCATTTCTCTCTGTGTAACAGAGCGGCCTGTGCCGCCGCCAGGTTTTCGCTTTTACCGGCCCAGGTCTTGAGGCAATCATCCTGCAAGGCACGGCCATAGGAAAAACTCAAAGGCCAGGGCAGATGCGGATGCATTTTGTTCATGGCATTAAGGTGTGCCGTAGCAAGTTGTGAACTCTGACCGCCGGACAGAAATACGATCCCGGGTAATGCGGCAGGTACAGTCCTTAACAGGCAACGTACGGTCTTGTCTGCAACCTCCTGTATACCAGCCTGGGTTTTGCACTTCTTGCCGGAGATCACCATGTTGGTCTTGAGGATTGTATGTTCAATTGTGACTCGTTGCCGGTAGAGTTGGTTAAACACAGTATTCAACGTGATCTCTGTCACTTCGTAACAACGATCGATTGTATTGTCTGCATCCATCAATACTTCCGGCTCTACCATGGGTACTATGCCTGCTTCCTGGCAAAGTGCGGCATAGCGTGCCAGTGCATGGGCATTGGCCTCGATACATCCCGTACCCGGTATACCATCGCCGATGGTAATCACTGCACGCCATTTCGCAAATTTCGCACCGAGTTTCCTGTATTCGGCCAGCCGGTCACGCAGCCCATCAAGTCCCTCTGTGATCTTTTCACCGGAATGGCCAGCGAGATCCTTGGCACCGGCATCCACCTTTATGCCTGGCATGATCCCCTGTTTGATCAGGGCTTCCGGAAATGGTGTTCCATCAGCGGTATTCTGGCGCATCGTCTCGTCGAATAAAATCATGCCGCTGATATACTCGGCGCCGCCCGGATTGGTGATCAGAAGATCGCGATAGGCGCGCCGGTTTCCTTCTGTCGATTCGATAGTAATGTTGTCGAAGCGTTTTTTAATGGTCGGAAAGCTTTCATCAATTGCCAGTATGCCTTTGCCTTTGGCCACCATTGCCTGGGCGGTTTTTTCCAGTTCCTGTGCACTCATGGGTATGCCTCTGAATTTGTTTTATGGTTTAAGGAAAAGATAATGCAGTATCGGAATATTATAAAGAATGTTCTATCGATTCACCCACTTTTATGATCTTCATATTATTGGTACCGCCGCGCCGTCCCAGCAGATCGCCCTTGGTTATCACGACATAATCTCCATTACTCACGACATTACGGGCCAGCAACTCATCAATGATTTCCTTGTTGGCCATCAACGGATCAGTATGTGTGATATCAAATTTAACCGGATAGACACCGCGATACAGACTGACCTGTCGCCGGGTTGAGGAATGACGGGTGAAAGCGAATATCGGTATTCCGGAACTAATGCGCGACATCCACATACAGGTCGAGCCGGTCTCGGTCAGCGCGGCAATTGCTTTGGCATCGATATGATTGGCGGAATACATGGTGGCCATGGCTATGGCCTCGTCTATGGCCTCGAAGCGCTGGTTAATGCGATGGTCCGAGACCTGTGTGACCCGCTGTTTTTCTGCTTCTGCACAGACGCGCGACATGGCAGCTACCGCCTTGTCAGGATAATTACCGACACTGGTTTCGGCTGAAAGCATCACTGCATCGGCGCCATCCAGCACCGCATTGGCCACATCAAATACCTCGGCACGGGTCGGCATCTGGTGGTCAATCATGGATTCCATCATCTGGGTTGCCGTAATGACAGCACGATCCATATCACGTGCCATCTTGATCAGCCGTTTCTGTACCGGCGGCAGGGACGCATCACCGATCTCAACCCCAAGATCACCACGCGCGATCATAATGGCATCGGATACTTCAATAATGGCCTCAATATTTTCCAGTGACTCGGAACGTTCTATCTTGGCGATGATGCGTGCCTTGCAATTCAGTTCATCCAGCATCTTGCGTGCGTGCAAGATATCGTCAGCAACACGTACGAATGAGACAGCAATAAAATCAGCGCCGATCCTTACTGCATGTTCGAGATCAATCTTGTCTTTTTCAGTTAACGCACTGGCAGACAGACCGCCGCCCTTGAGGTTGATGCCCTTGCTGTCAGATAATTCACCGCCAGTGATGACTTCACAATTGACCTTATGATCACTGACTTTCTTGACGAGCAATACAATACGGCCGTCATCTATCAGCAGTGTATCCCCGGCCCGTACGTCGCGAGGGAGGTCCTTGTAACTCACTCCGACATGTTTCTCATTTCCGGCATTGGCCGGTAATTCCGTATTGATAGTGAATGTTGCACCTTCACGCAGTTCCACCCGGCCTTGGTTAAAATGTTCCAACCGGATCTTTGGGCCCTGCAGATCGGCTATCACACCCACCGCACGTTTGTATTTTTTGGAGAGTTTGCGGATTTCCTTGACACGTTGTTCGTGATGAGCATGGGTTTGATGGGAGTAGTTCAGACGGAAGACATCGGTGCCTTCCTTGAAGAGTTTTTCCAATACGCCAGGCCTGTCAGTGGCTGGCCCTGTTGTGGCAATGATTTTTGTTCTTCTCATTAAATTTTATGCTTAGACCTCATGTAGTCAAGATTAATATTCGCGAGCGCGTTCCATGGCTGTCCAGGCGCGGGCGGCCTCTTCCAGGATCTGAACCGCCGGCAGTTTTTTGCCTTCAAGAAATTCCAGGAATGCCCCACCACCGGTGGATATGTAGGAGATATGTTCAGCAACATCAAATTTCGCAATGGCGGAAAGCGTGTCACCGCCACCGGCAATGGAATAGGCACTGCTTTTCGCAATCGCGTCCGCCAGGGTGCGTGTGCCATTACTGAACTGATTAAATTCAAATACCCCAAGTGGTCCGTTCCAGACAATAGTCCCGGCCCTGGCCAAGAGCTCCGTAAACCGGGCTGAAGTCTCAGGTCCGACATCCATGATCAGATCATCGTCTTCAATAGCGTCGATGTTTTTGATTGTAGCTTCGGCATTTTCGTCATATTTTTTTGCGCAGACCACATCTGTGGGTAACGGTATTTCGCAGCCGCGTTTTTTCATGAGTGCCATCAGTTTTTTCGCATCACCAACCAGATCAGGTTCATGCAGAGAGTGGCCGATGTTATGGCCGGCGGCTTTGAGGAAGGTATTGGCAATACCGCCACCGACGATGAGTTGATCTATATTTTCCGAAAGAGATTCAAGTATGGTCAGTTTGGTGGACACCTTGGAACCACCAACAATGGCAAGCAAGGGTCTGGCCGGATCCCTTAAAACGGTGGACAGGGTTTTTAATTCTGTGATCAATAGCGGACCGGCGCAGGCCATCGGCACATACTTGGCAACACCATAAGTGGATGCCTGGGCACGATGCGCGGTGGCAAAGGCATCATTGACATAGACCTGACACAGGGCGGCCATTTTGCGGGCGAGTTCATCGTCATTGGCTTTTTCCCCTTTTTCGAAACGAACATTCTCACACAGCACAATGTCATATTTACCGAGATCAATTCCATCAACCCACTGCTTGATTAACGGGACTTCCCTGCCGAGCAATCGGGACAGACAATCTGCGACAGGCGCCAGAGAAAAATTCTCATCGTACACACCTTCCTTGGGTCGGCCGAGATGAGACAGAATAATGATCCTGGCCCCTGCTTCCAGGATTTGATTGAGTGTGGGCAGGGTAACGCGTATCCGTGTATCGTCTTCAACCTGTCCGTCCTTGATCGGGACATTATAATCTTCGCGGATCAGCACACGCTTTCCGCTGAGATCAAGATCAGTAATTTTTATCAGGTCAGACACGTACGTTTGCAGATCATTTTGCGTTCATTAAAGCAATGGTGGTATCCAGCATGCGATTGGAGAAACCCCACTCATTATCATACCATGCGATTACCTTGACCAGTGTGCCATCAATCACCTTGGTGAGTGAAGCATCATAGGTGGATGAGGCCGGATCATGATTGAAGTCCACCGAGACCAGGGGTGCATCGTTGTAGGCAAGTATACCCTTGAGATTACCATTGGCAGCGTCAAGCATGAGTGCGTTAATTTCCTTGACACTGGTTTCCCGCGCCGCCTGAAAACTCAGATCGACCATTGATACATTTATGATCGGGACACGCACGGCATAACCGTCCAGCTTGCCATTCAGTTCGGGCAAGACCAGCCCTACCGCAGACGCAGCACCGGTTTTAGTCGGGATCATCGACATGGTGGCGGAACGGGCACGGCGCAAATCAGAATGATAAACATCGGTGAGGACCTGGTCGTTTGTGTAGGCATGTATCGTGGTCATCACACCTCGCAGCACACCGATATGTTCGTGTAACACTTTCACGAGCGGTGCCAGGCAATTCGTGGTGCATGAAGCATTGGAGATGACGGTATGATCAGATCTCAGAATGTCATGATTTACTCCATACACAATGGTGGCATCGACATCATCCCCGCCCGGTGCCGAGATAATGACTTTTTTTGCCCCACCCTTGAGGTGGGCTGATGCCCTGGCCTTGCTGGTGAACAGTCCGGTAGATTCGTGCACCACATCTACCCCCAGATCGCCCCAGGGCAGTTTCGACGGGTCGCGTTCAGAGAGGACCTTGATCTTCTTGCCATTCACGATCATAAATTCACCATCAACCGAAACGATCCCCGGAAATTTACCGTGAGCCGAATCGTATTGGGTTAAATGAGCATTGGTTTTAGCATCACCCAGATCATTGATAGCAACGATCTCGATTTCATCAGTGCGGTTTGATTCAAACAGCGCTCGCAGAATATTGCGCCCGATGCGCCCATAACCGTTGATGCCTATCTTTATTGCCATTCCTGATTCTCCAGTTTTTTATTCGATAAAATTTACCGATTTATTCAAATACATCTTTACAGCAGGGATTTAACCATCTCCATCAGTCCGGTTTCAGTCAGTCCGAAGTGTTTGTATACATCTCCCGCCGGAGCGGATTCGCCAAAAGTATTGACCCCCAATACCTTGCCATCCAGCCCGACATACTTGCGCCAGTAATCCGGTATGCCGGCCTCAACTGCAATCCTTTTGCGGCACACAGAAGGCAAAACCATTTCACGATAAGTATTGTCCTGTGCATCAAACACATCAGTGGATGGCATAGACACCAGGCGGATGTGATGACCCTGCCCGTTTAATTGCTGGCAGACGTTCAGTGCCAGCTCCACTTCCGAGCCGGTGGCGATGATAATCAGATCAGGCGTCTTGGTGCCCTCTATAAGGATGTAAGCACCGCGCTGGACATTATTGATCTGTTCATCCGTGCGCAGAATATGTTTAAGGTTTTGTCTTGATAACAATAATGACGTTGGACCGGTTTTCTTTTCTATGGCTGATTTCCATGCAACCGCCGTTTCAATCGCATCACACGGCCGCCACACCGACATATTCGGCATGAGCCGTAATGTCGCGGCCTGTTCCACCGCCTGATGTGTGGGACCATCTTCACCCAGACCGATGGAATCGTGGGTAAAGACCAGAATATTGCGCAACTTCATCAAGGCCGCCATGCGCAAGGCATTACGGGCATACTCCGAGAACATCAGGAAGGTACCGCCATAGGGAATGTAACCACCATGCAGTGCGATACCGCTATTAATGGCGGTCATGCCGAATTCACGCACACCATAATACAGGTAATTTCCATAATCACCGGATCCGTTAATGACCTTTGATCCTGACCAGGTGGTGAGATTGGAGCCGGTCAAATCCGCCGAACCACCGATCAGTTCCGGCAATACCGGGGCATAGGCTTCGATCGTATTCTGCGAAGCCTTGCGTGAGGCAATGTTCCCGGACTTTTCTGCACACTTGCTGATGAATGCACTGGTGGTTGTTTCCCACGCAGCCGGCAATTGCATATGCATGCGCCGCTCAAACTCTGCAGCAAGTTCAGGATATTTCTGTTTATAAGCCTGGAATTTTGTATTCCATTGCTTTTCGATCCGCTTGCCGCGTTTCCTGGCATTCCATGCAGCATAATATTCATCCGGAATCACAAACGGGCCGTATTGCCAGCCGATCTGTTTACGCGCCAGGACAATTTCGTCCTTGCCGAGTGGTGCACCATGACAGGAGGCCTTGCCTTGTTTATTCGGCGCACCCCGGCCGATGATGGTGTTACAGCAGATGAAACTCGGTTTGTCCGTAACCTTGCGCGCCTTGCGCAGGGCTTTTTTGATCTGTACGGGATCATGACCGTCGACATTCCGGACTACGTGCCAATGGTATGCTTCGAAGCGTTTTGCGGTGTCATCCGTGAACCAGCCCCGCACATCACCATCAATGGAGACCTGGTTGCTGTCATAGATACAGATCAATTTGCCGAGTTTGAGTGTGCCGGCCAAAGATGCGGCCTCGTGCGAGATCCCTTCCATGAGACAGCCATCGCCGACCGAGACATAGGTGTAGTGATTTACGATATCAAATTCATCCCGATTGAATTCAGCGGTCAGATTTTTCTCGGCAATTGCCATCCCGACTGCATTGGCCAGTCCCTGACCCAGCGGCCCGGTGGTCGTCTCAATTCCGGGCGCACAACCATATTCAGGATGGCCAGGCGTTTTGGAGTGTAACTGACGGAAGCGTTTGATTTCATCCATGGACAGGTCATAACCGGTGAGATGCAGGATTGAATACAACAGCATCGAGCCATGGCCGTTGGACATAATGAACCGGTCCCGATCCACCCAGTGGGGGTTGGCAGGATTGTGACGCAGAAAATCATTCCACAAGACCTCGGCAATATCCGCCATGCCCATTGGGGCGCCCGGATGACCGGAATTGGCCTTCTCCACTGCATCCATACTTAATGCACGAATGGCATTGGCAAGTTCACACCTGGACAGCATTTATCTCTCCACAAGTTTACGATTATCTGGTTATGGACAACGACGTACAGAGCAAGCCGTGCATTCTCGCTCAGTGGCCGCATCCGGGCAAGCAGCTTGGTGATTGGTGACTACTAATTAGTGATTCGTTAATGGGGTTCAGAGACTGGAAATCAAAATCCACTGGTTTATCATTTTGTCACCAATCACCAATCACCAATCACCAATCACCAATCACCAATCACCAATCACCGGTTCTTGCGCCATTTGATCGAGCACCCCATGCTGGCTATCTGCTCTTCAGGACCCTGTCCGGTCTCCGCTATCTGTTTCATGGCCTCAAACAGATCGCGGCGGGCATTGGTCGGGGCCGGGTCCATGCGGCTAGTATCCAGTCTGCCGCGATATTGAAGTTTCAAATCTGCATTGTATCCGAAAAAATCCGGCGTGCAGACCGCACCATAGGCCCTGGCAACGTCCTGGGTTTCATCAAAAAGATAAGGAAAGGTGTAGCCGAACTTTTTTGCAATTTTCTTCATGTTATCCAGTGAATCTTCCGGATAATCAAGCGGGTCATTAGACATAATGGCGACGCTCTTGATCCCGTATTCCAGCAATTCCCGGGTATCACGCACCAGCCGTTCCTGTATGGCCTTGACATAAGGGCAATGATTACAGATGAACATCACAAGAGTGCCCTTATCACCCCTGCAATCAGCGAGGCCCCAGTGCCTGCCATCTATGCCCAACAGATTAAATTCATGGGCTGTTTTGCCGAAGTCACAAATGGGAGTTTCTATCAGGGCCATTGGCGCCTCCTCGGGTTAATTCACGTAGCTGTATAGTTTGGCTGTATTTATTCCCTATACAAGTTAAAATACACCGCTTTTAATTTTCAATCACGGGAACCTCAATGATCAGAAATCACTCGTTTACCTCTGAATCGGTATCCGAAGGCCATCCGGACAAGGTGTCAGACCAGATCTCCGATGCTGTGCTTGATGCCATTATAAAACAGGATCCCACCGCACGTGTCGCCGCTGAAACACTGGTATCGACCGGCCTGGTGTTATTGGCCGGTGAGATTACCACAGATGCTGCTATCGATTATGCCCGGGTTGCACGTGAGACCATACGCCAGATCGGATATACCGATCCAACCATGCTCTTTGATGCGGACGGTTGTTCGGTGCATGTTTGCTATGGACAACAGAGCCCGGATATCAAGCGTGGTGTTGATCACGCCTCAGATGATTATCTGAACCAGGGTGCCGGTGATCAGGGACTGATGTTCGGATTTGCCTGTAATGAGACAGATACCCTGATGCCCGCGCCGATTTATTACGCGCACCGGCTGGTGCGGCAGCAGTCAGAAGTACGTAAATCCGGCA